>CANQLQ010000056.1 GCA_947624755.1 uncultured Clostridia bacterium
TTCAAAAGGTAATTCCCCTGTCAGGGGAAATGTCTGCGAAGCAGACAAAAGGGTCAGGGGTTGAGGGGCGGCGCCCCTCATCGCAGCTGGCAGGCTGCGAAATTTTTGTCTAAAAGAGCGCAGGAGGAGCGAAAAACAGTCCGGTGGACTGTTTTCGGTGGGAATTCTTGCCTGTCGGCTCGGTCGGTGCTTTTGCGTCGTTGACGCAAAGGCTGCCCCCGGCGACCCGCACCCCTCGCCGGGGGTTCTCCATAATCTTACTCCTTTTGTGCATATTGTCCAAGCGACACATACTTTTTCTACACGCTGGAATGTGTCCCAAAGCGGGCGCATTTTTTTCATTTCTATTGAAAAAAACAAAAATAAAGGTTATAATTAAGGAAGCTCTGATTAAATCTAATACTCATATTGATTAGGCACGCATGGCGTGCGGCAATTACGCGGGATAGAAATTATATAAAATTATAATTTTACTCCGCGAAAACGTCTGTTACTAATCTGAAAGCATCTTTTTATATTCCAAAAACTTAAGGCAATACTTTGTGTATTGCCGAGTATTTTGGCAAAGTATTACGGAATATTTGCAAGCAAGATGAGCATTAAGCCTTAAGCGTGATTTAATCAGAGGTTCCTAAAAAACAAACGGAGAGAATGTTATGAGTAAATTGAAAAAAGCTTTTCAAATTCTTTCGGTCCTTATGGCCGTTGTCCTTGCCGCACTTGGCATAGTGCAAAATTTTATTCCCGGCAGGTGGACAAAAGTTGAAGCAGTTCAAAAACCGCTTGCAGGCGACGCTTACAGCTTTGACGATTCAAACGGAATTGTTCTTCACGACCCGACTCTTTTCAGGGCGAATGACGGTACATATTATCTTTATGGTTCACATATGGTTTCAGCCAAAAGTGACGACCTTATAAACTGGCATACCATAAGCTCCGGCGTCTTTGACTCGAACAGAACGCTTATCCCCGAAGGTTCAACCGTCAGAGAAACTCTTGCCGAACCGCTTTCATGGTGTGACGCTACTCAAACGCAATGGGGAACTCCCGATGAGGAATGGCAGACAAATATTTGGGCTGCCGATGTTTTCTATAACAAGGCAATGGGTAAATACTGCTATTATGCAAGCTGTTCACTTTGGGGCGTACCGCAAAGCGTTATTTGGTTTGCAACTTCGGATTCTCCCGAAGGTCCGTTTGAATATCAGAAGTCTATCGTTTACAGCGGCTTTAACAAGAGGGCAACTCTCGGTAAACCCGAAAATGAAACTCATTACAATTTTACGAATATTCCCGAACTGATCGCTGACGGCATATTCACCAGAAGAGAAATTGAAAAACAAGACTTCTTTACCGATGAAGGTTACTATAACACCAATTGGGGCGCATATCCAAACTGTATTGACCCGGGTGTTTTCTATGACAAAAACGGTGACTTGTGGATGACTTACGGTTCATGGAGCGGCGGTATCTATATTATGCCGCTCGTTGAGAAAACAGGACTGCCCGATTATAAGAAAATGAGAGCGGAAAAGGATTATAATTTGTATTTCGGAAAGCTTATCGCAAGCTCAAACGAGGGTAATTTCGGTTCGGGAGAAGGTCCGTTCATCACCTATGATGAGGTCAGCGGCTATTATTATTTCTTCCAGACCTACAGCACTCTCGGTGCGCTCGGCGGTTATAATATCAGAGAATACCGCAGCGAAAATCCGGACGGCCCTTATGTTGACATAGTCGGCAACAGCGCTTCGGACTTTAAGAATACAGGAATTAAAATCATCGGCAACTACAAGTTTTCTTCAAACGAAACCGCCCTTCTTTCGGGAGGTCACAGTTCTTGTATGGTTGACGAGGACGGTAAGGTGTTCCAGGCATATCATACAAGATATAACGACGGCGTTGGTGACTTCCACACTACAGATATTCATCAGATGCTTAGAACCGAAAGCGGCTGGCTTGCAATGCTTCCGTTTAAGTACAGCGGTGAAACCGTAAGCGAAAGCGGATATGAAATTTCCGAAATCGCACGCGAATATGAGCTTGTTGATTTTTCAAACAGAACATTCAGAAGCGTAAATGAGGGCGACTGGAACACAGTTAACTCGATCATAAGCCCAACGCAGAAGGTTAAATTTACCGCTGACGGAAAAATTACAGGTCTTATGAAATACGATTGCGACGCAGGCCATACCAATCTTGGAAGTAAAAATATTGACGGAAGCTGGTCGGTTAAGGACGGCACATATTTCGTTAATATGACAGTGGACGGCGTTCGGTATGAAGGCGTAGTCTGCAAAATGAAAGACGCAAAAGGTAATGACGTTATGGCGATCTCTTTCATTGGAAACGACAATTCCTGCATATGGTGCGTCAGCGTCTGAACGCTTATAAAGCAATAACACAGGGCGGCAAACTGACCGGAAGCAATTTAACTTATTCCTTAAATAGAATATAATATTTTCAGGCTTTCAAGCTGTACAAATAATGAATGCCTAAAGTCAACATCATTAGGATTAGCAAAAATTATTTGAAGGATAAGAAGTCTATGATTACAAGAGAAGAAATAGTAAGCAGTTTTTATAATCAGATAGATGAAGATGGACGGCTTCAGAAAACCCGGCACGGTCAGTTGGAGTACTATACGACCATGACATATATCCACCGTTATGCAACCAAACAATCAAAGGTTCTGGAGATTGGAGCCGGAACCGGCAGATATTCTATTGCTCTTGCAAAAGAAGGAATGAATGTGACCGCTGTTGAATTGAGTGAAAGCAACCTCAAGGTTCTTAAAGAAAACAGCAAAGGAATCGAGAATATCTGCTACTATAAGGGAGATGCTACGGATCTTAGCCGATTTGCTGACAGCACTTTTGATGTGACGCTGCTTCTCGGTCCGATGTATCACCTATATGAAGCTGATGAAGTGAATCGTGCGATTGATGAAGCAATTCGGGTTACAAGGCCGGGTGGGGTGATATTGTTCGCTTTTATATCTGTGTTTGCCATCATGTATGCAAACTTCTTTTACGGGAACTGAGTCTTGGGCAAAAAGAGTATTTTACAGATGATTATAAGGTGAAACATTTTAAAGAGCAAATCTTTACCGGATATGATGTGACAGAGTTTGAGCAGTTGTTCAAGAAAAAGCCGGTTGATTGGATCACAACAACAGGTGTAGACGGTCTGCTGGAGCCAATCGAAAAACGCCAAGACTTTTCTATTCCGGATGAAGATTTTAAGGTATTTGCAAAATGGTATTTGGCTTTTTCCGAAAAACGAGAACTATTGGGAAACACAAACCACCTTTTGTATATTTGCCGAAAACGGACATAAGGCATAAAGTCGGATATCCGTTTTGTACGCTTCTTTTATACGCCTTGACGAATACAGTTTCTCTATATGCATAAACAAGTATGATAAACATGGTTGCAGAATTCGGTTTTCTCCATGAGCGGACATATTCTTTTTCAAGCCTGTTGTAATCCAATTTCTCGTATATTTCAACCAATTTGAACACCGGATCGTTCTGCTGAATAATTTTTTCAATTTCTAACGGCAAAACCACTTTATTTCTGTCTTGATACATAGTACAATTTCACTGCTTTCTGTATGTTTTTTGGACAAGTAATTATATATGAAAGCGGCAACCGGGCAACCTTTTTCGGGCTGCCCGGTTGGTTTTTCTATAAGCTCTGTCTTAATGCGACAGAGCCATAATATAAGATATCAGATACTCGATTCCTACTGCTTTATGGTAAAAGCAAAATGACGGAACAATTTACCGTCAAGTAGGGCGGCTTGTATTAATCAGTACTTCTCTAATTATCAAATGAAATCATATATTCATTATTGCCAAGATTCTCTTTGTAATAATATGGTTCATTTTCCCATTTTTGATGAAATCTAATTATCATTGAATCTGTAATCGTTACAAACACAACAAAATGTTTATCCGGAAAAGAAAATGATAATCTATCAATCAAAAGTTTACCTATTTTTTTACCAAAATCAATCAGGAGCTGTTTATCGTATCTTCGGATATTGTCAATAAGATGGAAATGACTGTCTAAAGCTTCAAAAGCAGTTTTGTCTTCAATTATCTTGCCTTCAAAAATGTTTGAAGTGCTGTTTTTAAGTATAACCAATTCATTTCCCAAATTATCATGAATACTTTTAAACTCAAAAATATCAAGCAGTTCGTTGTACAAGGATAATTTATTATTCATACTTTTCACTTATAATTAAACTATTCTCGAAAGGGCTGTTTAATTATATCTCCTCGTATAATAAAGCAGTAGTTATTAAAGTACCTCTCCAAAGACAAATATACTGCACTGTAAAAGGTTTTGCGGATTGCTGCGTCATACTGCCGAAAGAAGGTTTAAAAAGGTTTCGACCACAGATCTTTACAAGATTGCTTTATCTGCAATTCTTGCAGATGATGTCCGCCGCAGTGAAGATGTAAAAGTATACTTCAATCTATCCTGCGTAACTCCCGCGGGCGATGCCCGCCCTGCGTAATTCCTGCGGGCGATGCCTGCCACGCATAATTCAATTCTTGCAGACGATGTCCGTCGCAGCGAAGATGTAAAAGTATACCTCAATCTACCTTGCGTAATTCCTGCGGGTGATGCCCGCCCTGCTTAAGCCTTGTTTGCACAGCCGAGAACAGTGTTGATTTTGTGTTCAACCATTTTTTCAATGGCCTCTCTTGCCGGCTTGAGATACTGACGAGGGTCGAAGTGATCCGGATGCTCGTCAAAGTGCTTTCTGATTGCTGCGGTCATTGCAAGACGAAGGTCAGAGTCAATGTTTATTTTGCAAACAGCCATTGAAGCGGCCTTGCGAAGCATATCTTCCGGGATACCGATTGCGTCCGGCATTTTGCCGCCGTGAGCGTTGATCTCGTCAACAAATTCAGGAATAACTGAGCTTGCGCCGTGAAGAACGATTGGGAAGCCGGGAAGTCTCTTTGAAACTTCTTCAAGAATATCGAAACGAAGCTGTGGTTTCTGACCCGGTTTAAATTTGTATGCACCGTGGCTTGTACCGATTGCAATTGCAAGCGAGTCAACACCTGTGCGTTTTACAAAGTCCTCAACCTGATCGGGGTTAGTGTATGAAGCGTTTTCGGCTTCGACCGAAACGTCATCTTCAACACCTGCAAGCGTACCGAGTTCGCCTTCAACAACAACGCCGTGAGCGTGAGCATATTCAACTACCTTTTTTGTAACTGCGATGTTTTCTTCATACGGAAGGCTTGAGCCGTCAATCATAACTGAAGTGAAACCGCCGTCAATGCAGCTTTTGCATGTTTCAAAGTCAGGACCGTGGTCAAGGTGAAGGGCGATAGGAAGACCTGTTTCTTTTTCGGCAGCTTCAACAAGCTTTACAAGATAGGTGTGGTTAGCGTAAGCTCTTGCGCCTTTTGAAACTTGAAGAATGAGGGGAGCGTTAAGCTTCTTTGCAGCTTCTGTAATTCCCTGAATGATTTCCATGTTGTTAACGTTGAAAGCGCCTACTGCGTAGCCGCCTTTGTAAGCGTCTTCAAACATCTTTTTTGTTGTAACTAATGGCATAGTTCTTACTCCTTTTATTACAATATTTAGATTTAGTATACCCTACTTTACCGATAATTGTCAATAGCAGCAAAAAAATATCACCGCATGGCGATGAGATTTTTGAAATTTATTAATTTTATATTTTATTTGTTTATTGTGCTGAAAACAGAAGGATCGTTTACAATTTCGATTTTGTCAATTGTTCCGTTTTCAAATATATTATATATTGCTTTTTCAAAGTCTCTTACGTCCATTGCCGAAAGATCGCTTGAAACAAGGTTTATTATGCTGTTATATCTTTCTTCAACGGTTGAATTTTTAAAATCGGCAATTCTTTTTGCAATGCTTGCGGTGATATCCGTAAGCTTATTTGGCTGTTCCCACATTACATTGCAAAGATACAGATAGTATTTAAGCATGGTGTCGGGTGTAAAGATCTGCCTGCCTTTTTCAATTGTGAAGCTTAAACCGTTATAGTCGTAGTTAATCTGTTCATCAATTGTAATTTCCGTGTCCCCGAGGACTTTCATAATATCAATAAAGTTTTCTTCGTCGCAAAGAACATATTTTTCTATTCCTATCGAATAACGCTCGCCGACTGCCCAAAGAAGCTCGGTAATTCCTCCGATTTGAAGATGCTTCTGCATTGTGCCGTCAATATTATTTACCCTACAGACGGTTGAAACAGGTATGTATGCAACTTTGATTCCGTCATTGCCGCCGTCAAAATTTACAACGGCAAGAAAATGAAGGTCGTTATTTCCGTCACGGGTAAAGGCAAGCAGAATGTTGCCCGCAAAAGAATCCGCCTGACTTTCGTCAAAGGTCTGCAAAACCGAGGATTCAAAGGTTTCGCCGCCTGATGAGGTTTCGTTTGATGCATTTTCCTTTTCCCTTATGACGGTTAACGCAGAAACAGCGGCAAGAATTACAATGAGAACGGCAAAAGCGATTATAATAAGTCTCGGATTGATGTTTATTTTCCTGCTTCTGACGTAGTGGCGGTGTACTTTGTCGGGATCGGCTTTTTTGGGCGTATTCAGCTTTTTTAAAAATTTTTCAAAAAAATCAAGGTTCATAAAATCAGCGCTTTCTTAAAAACAACACCGCACAACGACTGTTTAAAGACATATACACAGTAATTTGCGTGATATTGTTTAGTATTAAAAATCGAGGAAATTATACCATAAGACCTGTTTTTAGTCAAACGGATAAAAAATGCCGCCCGAATTTATACGGACGACACCTTGACTTTTTAAAAAGCCGTTTTTAGAAGTTGTTTTCTTCGTTGTCGAATTTGTTCTGGTTATTTTTGTTCTGGTTGTTTTTGTTGTTCTGATTGTTCTTGTTCTGATTGTTGTTGTTCTGGTTATTGTTGTTTTGGTTGTTGTTCTGGTTATTATTCTGATTTGACATTAGAAAAAAATCTCCTTTTCTTAAATTTTAAACACAGCATCTGCGTTCGATTTTAGTATGCTCAAAGATTTTGGTTTTATCCCTTTTTTCTTGACTTGACCTTTTTTACGTGATAAAATTTTTATATGATTTATATAATCTATTAAAATGAAAAGAAGTGATACTATGTCAAATGAAAACCCTCATTCTTTTGGTGAAAAGCTTAAACGTGCCATCGGGGTCAAAGGCGACTTTAAAACGGCAATTATGCCGATGATAAATTACAGCTTTGCCAACATCTTTATGGGCGGCGCGGGATACATAATCAGTATGTATTTTACAATTTTCCTTACCGATGTCGTCAATATAAGCTTAAAGCAGGCCGGTATGGTTGTTATGATTGCTACCTTATGGGACGCAATAACCGATCCTATGATGGGAATAATAACCGACCGCACAAGGTCGAGGCTCGGTAAACACAGACGGTATCTTCTTCTTGGAATACCTGTTCTTTTCATTTCCTATGCACTGTTGTGGAATTCATACGGATTGAAAGATCCGAAAACGTCAATGATATATTTTGTTTTTGTTTATATGCTTTATAAAACCGCATATACTATAATCGGCGTTCCGCACACAGCAATGCTTCCCGAGCTTGCGCCGGAATATGATTTGAGAACACAGTACAATTCTGTCGGCTATCTTTTCAATTCCGCGGGTATGGTTCCGGCTTATCTTATAGCAATTGCCGTGCTTTATCTTTTTGGTTCGGGCAGCGATATTTCGTCCGCTTCAAAATTTCCGTTCCTTTTGATTGGTATTATTCTTGCGGCTTTCTTCTCTTTTTCGGTTTTTGTTACCTATAAAAAAACAAGTGAGCCTTCGTCGCTTGACAATAAGCAGGAAAAACTTGACATTAAATATATAATTCGTGAATATGTCCTTGTTTTTAAAAATAAAGCTTTCAGACAATATTTCTTTATGAATGTTTTCTATCAGCTTTCGACCGGCTTTTATATGAACACTAAGGTCTATTACATTAAATATCTTGCCGGACAATACAGTAAATATGCGCTTTACAATGCGGTTGCCGGCGTTGCCGAAGCTTCGGCTTTTCCGCTCAACTATGCGCTTACAATGAAGTTCGGCAAAAAACGCTGCGGCAGTATCGTTACACCGCTTATGGTTGCCGGGCTTGCAATCGGTCTTTTTATGCAGACAAGTTCGGGCGGTTCTTCGTTCGTTTGGGTTGCGCTTATGATGCTCAGCATGATTCTTTATCCTTTCGGAATGAGCGGACTCGGCTTCGTGTCGACCAATGTTTTTCCCGACCTTACCGATGTCGATGAGCTTATAACGGGAAGAAGAAGGGAAGGCGTAATTTCAACCTTCAACACTCTTATTAAAAAAAGTATCGGCGGCGTTATGGCGGCTTTTGTCGGGCTTGTCCTTCAATCCTTCGGCCTTGTGACAGGCGATGCCGTCAAAAATTTTGAAGCGCAGAGCGGTCAGATGTATCAGCAGACGCCGCACGCTATTGTCGGCGTTCGTCTTTGTGTTGCGATTATTCCCATTGCCGCCGCGCTTATCTCTCTTTTCCTTGTTCATAAATTTCAGATGACGAAGGAAGATCATACAATGTTCTGCGCGGCAATTGCGGCAAAGCATAAATATTCGAGCGTTTCCCTTACAAAAGAGGAAATTGAACGCATTGAAATTGTTTCCGGCCAAAAATTTGAAAATACATGGCTTGGCAAAAATAACGACCCGTCAAAAGCCCATGCTCTTGACAAAAACGAAAACGGCGAATATATTATACTTCTTGAAAAAGAAGAACAAAAGAAAACCTTAGTTAATTAAAAGATACTTGCTAAAATTACAGGAGGAAATAATTATGGAAACAAAAATTGATATTACTCAAAAAGAACCGAAAGCAAAAGAAAAAGGCTTTCTTACAAGCCTTCAAAAGTTCTGTTTTTATTTTGTTCAGTGGACATGGGGTTTATCCGTAAATCTTGTCGGTGGAATAGCTTTCCTGATTTGCACAAAAATCAAAGGCAGACGCTGGCAGCATTTCGGCTATTCATATATTGTTTATCTGCCTTGGAATTCGGGCGGACTTTCACTCGGACTTTTCATTTTTATGAAAGACAATCACCCGAGGAAAAAATGGACATACAATACCCGTATTCACGAATACGGCCACACTTGGCAATGCCTTCTTTTGGGACCTCTTTATTATTTGATAATTGCTCTGCCGTCGGCAATTTGGTGCAACTGTTTTGAAAATTACAGAAAGAAAAACAATGTCTCATACTACAAGCTTTATTGTGAAAGCTGGGCAAACAACTGGGGTCAGAAGGCATCGAAAATGACCATGATAGATGTAAAATAAACGCGTAGGGGCGACCCCGTGTGGTCGCCCTGTAAATTTGAACTCGTTTTGGGGGCGACCACATGTGGTCGCCCCTACGCGTTACCGCTTG
>CANQLQ010000057.1 GCA_947624755.1 uncultured Clostridia bacterium
TTGAAAAACCGACATTGGCAAGTGTTAGTGATGGCGCATCATTTATTCCGTCGCCGACAAAAAGAAGCTTGCCTTTTTCGCTTTTTTCTTTCATAAGCCTTTCAACTTCTTTAACCTTTTCCGTCGGAAGAAGCTGAGCGTGAACCTCGTCAATGCCGATTTTGTCAGCTACCTTTTGAGCAATTAACTGATTGTCGCCGGTCAGCATAACGGTCTTTTTTATGTTTTCTTTTTTTATAGCTTCAATTGCCGCCTTGCTGTCCGCTTTTATCTCGTCGGTGATAAGAATGTAACCTATATATTTTCCGCCTTTTGAAACATATATGACCGTGCCGCTTTCTTCGGCAGCCTTAACTTCGATTCCAAGCTCAGTCATAAGCTTAAAATTGCCTGCCGCACATTCAGTTGAGTTGATTTTTGCTATTACACCGTGACCTGCCGTTTCCTTGATATCGGATATTTTTTCTTCTTCAATTTCTTTGCCGTAAGCTTTACGAATCGAAACCGAAATCGGGTGATCCGAATAGTTTTCAACATAGGCCGCTGTTTCAAGAAGTTCTTCTTCGCTTACGCCGGCACAGACAATCTTCTGCACAGCGAAAACGCCTTTTGTAAGCGTACCGGTTTTGTCAAAAGCAGCAATTTCCGCTTTTGAAAGATCCTCAAGGAAGTTGCTTCCCTTAACAAGAACACCGCATTTTGAAGCCGCACCTATACCGCCGAAAAAGCCCATAGGTATAGAAATAACAAGCGCACAGGGACAGGATATTACAAGGAAGGTAAGCGCACGGTAAACCCAGTCTTTGAAATGAGCGTCAGATATAACGAGCGGGGGAATAACAGCAAGAAGCAAGGCTGCAATAACAACAGCCGGAGTGTAATATTTTGCAAATTTTGTGATGAAATTTTCCGATTTGGATTTGCTTACCGTTGATTCACCGAATTCCTTCTGCGTTTTTGCAAGAAGCAGTCCGCTTTGATTTATGCACCCGCTGAGAATTTCATCACCGACCGAAACATCACGCGGAACAGATTCACCCGTAAGAGCCGCTGTGTCAAGAGAAGAACTGCCCTCGATAATTACGGCGTCAAGAGGAACCTTTTCACCCGGCTTTATGACAATTATCTCTCCGATTTCAACGTCATACGGGTCTACCTCTTCGATTTTATCGCCTCGTTTGACATTTGCATAATCGGGTCTTATGTCCATAAGAGCCGAAATTGATTTTCTCGATTTGCCGACGGCATAACTTTGAAAAAGCTCACCGACCTGATAAAAAAGCATTACCGCAGCGCCTTCGGGATATTCTCCTATTGCGAAAGCGCCGATCGTTGCAACAGACATAAGAAAGTTTTCGTCAAAAACCTGACCGTGGAAAATGTTTCTTATCGCCTTTATAACTACATCAGCGCCCGAAATAACAAAAGCGAGAACGAACAGCACAAGCGAAACATAAAAGCCGATGTCATTTACAAGAAAGCGATGCACAGCAAATCCCAAAGCGAAAAGAATACCGCCCGAAATTATGCGTATAAGCTCTTTCTTTTGGGAATCCATTTTAATCAGCCCCTTTTCACAACGACATCGGGTTCGTATTTGTTGACGATTTCAGCCGCCTTTTTGGCAATTTCTTCAATTTTGCTGTCGTCTGCTTCAATAGTCATTCTTGTTGTCATAAGGCTGACAACGGCTTTTGAAACTCCGGGAAGCTTTTGAATATCTCTTTCAATTTTAGCTGCACAGTTTGCGCAATCAAGACCAACGAGACGAAATGACTTTTTCATAAAACAAAACCTCCGTTATTTTGATACTAATCTTCAATTAAAATCAGACATTTTCGCACCGTACCTCATCAGCCGGCTTGAGAATGTGAAAGTATCCCTTCACCGCCTTTTCAGCCTAATACAAAAAATCCTCGCTGACCGGTGTCTGCCTTTAAATGATGATTATTATAATTATATGTGAACAGTTGAACAATCATTCATCTGTTATGCTTATTATAGTTGAACAGTCATTCAATTGTCAAGCATTTTTTTAAATTAATTGAATATTTTTTTATTAAAACGGCGATTGACTTTTACTTGTTTTTAAAAGAAAATTTACCGTAAGCGGCAGAATCAATTAATTAAACAATGTATAAATAATTAAAACTATTAAAATATGACGAAAAACACCGTAAAAAGCCCCAAAAATCTATGCATATACTTGAAATTCGTTTGTTTTATTGATAAAATATTTATTAGACTTGAAACTAACCTAAGTCTCAATAGAGTAATACCGCACAAAGAAAGAAAAAAGACTTGATTTATTTTTTTACAGAGTCCTTGTTTGGTATTTACACAAATATCAGTTTTGTAAAATGAGGAATTTAAGATGGTTTTTGAGCCGGGAGCTGTTTATCATAAACCGACATTTGATAATATTTCAAAAGAAAAAAGATTAAAAATTCTGAATGTTGCAAGTAATGAGTTTGCAAACAAGGGATTTGATTATGCAAATATAAATACAATAGCAAAAAAATGTGAAATCAGCGTAGGATCTCTTTATAAATATTTCGACACAAAAGTTGACCTGTTTCTTACCAGCGTAAACTACGGAATCGAATGTCTTGAAAACATTCTCGGTGAAATTGTTGCGTCTGACGATGATATAATGATTAAGCTTGAAAAGCTTGTCCGCGCGGCAATTTCCTATTCCCGCCGCCATGGCGTTATGATAAAGCTTTACAATGAATTTACAACCGAAAGAAACAGCGAACTTGGCAGACAGCTTGCAAAAAGAATGGAAAGAATTACCTCGGACGCATACAAACAAGCTATTGTCCACGGTCAGGTCGCCGGCGAGATCCGCACAGATATTGATCCCGGAATGGCGGCTTTTCTTGTTGATAATATGCTTATGAACATTCAGTTTTCCTATGCGTGCGGCTATTACAGCGAACGATTTAAGATTTATGCGGGAGAAGATATTTTTGAAAAAGACGAGTTTGTGATTGAAAACATTCTCAGATTTGCCAAGGCTGCACTTGCCCCTAAAAAGAGATTTTAAGGAATCCCTGATTAAATCACGCATAGAGAATAAGGAATCACTGATTAATACTCATCTTGCTTGCAAATATTCCGTAATACTTTGCCAAAATTCTCGTTAATACACAAAGTATTGACTTATATTTTTGGAACATATAAATACTTCCAAATTAGAGACAAGATGTTTTCGCGGAGTAAAATTATAATTTTACATAATTTCTATCCCGCGTAATTGCCGCACGCCATGCGTGCCCGCGTAATTCCTGCGGGCGATGCCCGCCGCGTAATTGCCGCACGCCATGCGTGCTTAGATTTAATCAGAGCTTCCTTAATTGTAAGTTAACTTTGTGAAAGCAAGGTTCTTTATATGACAAAAGCATCACGCTTTTTTACCAAAACGGAAGGATGGAAAACATGAATTACGCTTTAGCCTATGACATCGGAACAACCGGTGTTAAAACCTGTCTTTTTGAAATTGACAAAGAAATCAAGCTTGGAGCCTCGGCTCTTGAGGGCTATGAACTTTATGTATTCCCGGACGGCGGCGCAGAACAGGATCCAAACGAATGGTGGTCTGCAATGTGCAGTACCACAAAACAGCTTATTGAAAAATCGGGAATTGACCCGTCGGTAATTGACGGTATTTCTTTCTGCTCCCAAATGCAGGGACTTGTCCTTGTTGATAAAGACGGACTCCCCGTAAGAAGAGCAATGAGCTATATGGATCAGCGAGCAAGAGAAGAACTCAAAAAATATATGGCCTACGGTCCGCAAATAGCAGGCGGCAATATTCCGAAGGTCCTCAAATCTCTTGTAATTACCGGAGCCGCTTCGGTAAGCGTTAAGGATCCCGTATACAAATATCTTTGGGTCAAGAACCACGAAGCCGAAAACTTTAAAAAGGTTTATAAGTGGCTTGATGTAAAAGAATCTCTAATTGCAAGAATGACGGGCGAATTTATCATGACAGAAGATTCCGCCTTTTCAACAATGCTTCTTGATGTCCGCAATAACAAGAATGTTTGGAGCAAGGAAATGTGCAAGATGTTCGACGTTGACCCGGATCATCTTGCAAAGATTATAAAATCGACCGATAAAGTCGGCGGTCTTACGGCAAAAGCTGCCGCTGAACTCGGACTGAAAGAAGGCACCATGGTATTCGGCGGCGGTGGAGACGCATCTCTTATCGGCGTTGGCGCAGGCTCGGTAAAGCTTCACGATACGCATATTTATATCGGAACATCGGGCTGGGTTTCAACCGTTGTAGACAAGAATATGGTTGATACGTCCGCTATGATTGCCGCTACTGTCGGCGCGCAGCCGGGTTATTACAACTATTTTGCCGAACTTGAAACAGCAGGTAAGTGCCTTGAATGGGTAAAGGATCACCTTGCGCTTGACGAAATCGGTATTTATCTCAAAAAAGTTCATGTTGCCCAGGACAGAGAATCGCTTTATACAAACCTTTATCAATATATGTCCGAAGTTACAGACTCCGTTCCTGCCGGCTCAAACGGCGTAATCTTTACTCCGTGGCTTCACGGCAACCGTTGCCCGTTTGAAGACCCGAACGCAAGGGGAATGTTCTATAACATCAGCCTTGAAACCGGTAAATCCGAGCTTATCCGTGCTGTTGCCGAGGGTGTTTGTATGCATATGCGCTGGGTGCTTGAAACCGAAGAAAAGAAAACAAAGACTTCTGAAACAATTCGTTTTGTCGGCGGCGGAGCTCTTTCCGATTCAACAAGTCAAATTCTTGCTGACTGCATAGGCAGAAAGGTTGAAACCGTTGCAAATCCGCAAAATGTCGGTGCTGTCGGTGCGGCAGTTGTTGTTGCGGTTGGCCTTGGTATTATTGATTCGGTTTTGCAGGCGGGTGATCTTGTTAAGGCAGAAAAGACTTTTATTCCGAATCCTAAAAACAAACCGGCTTATGACAAAAACTTTGAAGCATATAAAGAAATCTACAAATCTAATAAGGGTATCTTCAAGATTCTTAATGGCTGAGTCGGCTCAAGGCGGGTTATTTGAAAATACATAAAAGATTTTATATAATCTTTTAAAAATTATAGATTCATACTGTTCATCATTTAAGGAATCGCTTATTAATCAATAGGAGTTTACGAAGAAAAATTTGAGGTGAAACTAATGAAAAAACAAATTGAACTGGACACTTCCAAAAAGGTATTTCCTATCATAACGCTTGTGATAGGTATTGCCATAATGCTTGTGCAGCTTATAACAAGACAGAACCTTATTAATCTTGTTTCTGTCCTTTATTGCTGTATTCTGTCGGCTGTCATTCTGCTTTCGCTGATAATCAAAAAAAAGGTTTATTTACCTATGGTTCTCGGCTATGCCTTTTCGCTTTTCGGCACTGTTCTTTTCCATGTGATTTTCGGTGCGGACGCAGGCTTTGGAGCGATGACAAGCGGAAAAACCGGTTGGGCGTCAACCGAACACACGCTTATGGCAGGACCCGGAAATATTTTTACAAGACTTTTGGGAAATATTCTTCTCATTCTTCCGATTGCAGTCGTTCTTTGCGGGCTTTGCCTTGCCGCTAAAAAAGCTTTCAAATCCGGCGCTCTCAAAAAAGTTCTTTCAGGCGCCCTGAGCGTTCTGCTTATGGGTACTTCTGTCCTTTATGTGCTTACAATGAATATGAGGACGAAGCCCGTTACCGAAAGAATGTGGGAGGGTCACGATGATTACCTTTCGGGTGTTGACAAAAACACAAGCGGAAAACCGAATGTACTTGTAATACTTTTGGACGACCTCGGTTACGGCGATGTTTCTTTAAACGGCGCGATTTACGACACACCGAACATTGACTCAATAGGCGAAAACGGTCTTTCCTTTGATAATTTCTACTCAAGCTATTCTGTTTGCTCTCCGGCACGTTTTGCCGCTCTTACCGGCAGATATCCATACAGAGGCTATGCGGACAATGTTATTTATCCGACAGTCAACTGTTTTACTCCGTTTGCACAGACAAGGGTTTACAACAGCTTTGAAATGCTTAACAATGTTGACGGTATGCTTGGCGATGAAATAACAATGGCTGAAGTTTTCAAATCCGCAGGCTATAACACAGGCTGTTTCGGCAAGTGGCATCTTGGTGATTATGGCGAATATCTTCCGACAAACCAGGGCTTTGACTATTTCTACGGCAGTCACTATGTAAACGATATGAAGCCGTTCTTCCACGTCAAAGAAGAAAACGGAGAATATGAAATTGTTCACTCAACAGACGAGCTTAAAGATCAGAAGAACGCAACAAAATGGATCCACGAAGAAATCAGCTCTTGGATATCCGATAAGGTTAAAAACTCCGACGAGCCGTTCTTTGCGTATTATACTTCACCGTGGCCTCATGCACCTGTTTTTGTCGGTGATGAATTTAAGGGCGAAAGCGGCATGGGTACATATGTTGACTGCGTAACCGAAGTTGACTATTATCTTGGCGAGCTTTTCAAAGAAATGGAGGATCTCGGAGTGCTTGAGGATACAATTATTGTTTTCACAAGCGATAACGGTCCTGCGCTTGAAGGCTCAACGGGTACGCTTCGAGGCGGAAAATATCTTGCCTATGAAGGCGGTCAGAAAGTTCCGTTTATGATAAGATGGGATAATAACAACGGTATTTTTAAAAGCGGAGATACAAGAAGTCAAAGCGCAACTCTTGTTGACCTTTTCCCGACCCTTGTTGACCTTTGCGGTATCACGGGCAACGGCGGTCAGAGCTCATATATGCCTGCTGACAGAGTAATTGACGGTGTTTCAATGATGCCGCTTCTTAAAAATGACAAGGTAATTCACGGCGAAGAAGCTCCGATTCTTCATATGAAACGAAGAAAGGTAAAGGCTATCCAGTACACTGTTCCTACCAAAGATATTCTTTCAATGGACGAATACAAGGATTATGATTACAGCGTTCTAAAGGATAACGAGAACATAACCTTTAAATATTTCAAGAATATTCAAAACGATAACTCGGCATTTTTCGACAAGTTCCGTAAAAACTGGCTTCATATTCTGACTGACGATGAGGGCGAAAACTATAACCGTACACCGGTTTATCCGACAATTTCGGAAAGCATGAAAGCACAGCTTAATGAAATTCAGAAAGACTTTGAAAATAATCCGAGAGGTATTGTGAAATAAAATGCCGCCGCTGTCAATAATGATTAAACCTTCGTCAAGCCTTTGCAATTTGAGGTGCAAATATTGCTTTTATTGCGATGTTGCGGCAAACCGCGATGATTTCAGCTTTGGCTTAATGAATGCCGAAACGGCGCAAAGGCTTATAAAGTCTGCGCTGTCTTTTGCCGACGGCAACAGCGTTGCCTTTGCGTTTCAGGGTGGCGAACCGTTGATTTCCGGGAAAGAGTATTTTGAAAATTTTGTTTCACTTGTCAAAAAGTACAATACAAAGAAGTCGAAGATTTTCTATTCTCTTCAGACCAACGGAACGCTTATTGACGATGAATGGGCAAGATTTTTCAGAAAAAACGAATTTCTTATCGGTCTGAGCCTTGACGGAGATTTTGAAGGCAACAAATTCAGGGTTGATTCAAACGGTCAGAACAGCTATTACAAAATTATTCACGCCGCAAACAAATTAAAAAAGCACGGTGTTGAGTTCAATATTCTGACAGTTCTGACAGGCTACTGTGCCGAAAACGCAGAAAGAATATATAAATATTTTCGTGACAACGGCTATAAATTTTTGCAGTTCATACCGTGTCTGCGCCCCTTTAATGACAATAGTGAAAACGAGCTTTATATGACGAGTGAGCAGTATGCCGATTATCTTATTCGCATTTTCAATCTTTATGTCAAAGACTTTATGCGCGGGAATTATGTCAGCATCAGGCAGTTTGACAATCTTGTGAGAATGTATCTCGGGGAAAAACCAGAACAATGCGGTGTTTGCGGATATTGTTCCCATCAGTTTGTCATTGAGGGCAACGGTAATATATACCCATGCGACTTTTATTGTACAGACGAATGGTTACTCGGAAACATAAACGAAGATGAACTTTCCGATATGGCAAAAAGCGAAAAGGCAATGGAGTTTCTCAAAGAAAGCCTTACCGTTCCCGAAAAATGCAGGAAATGCCGTTATTACCCGATGTGCCGTGCTGGAGGCTGCAAAAGGCAAAGGCAGGATAGGGACTATTGTGAGGCATATAAGAAGTTTTATGGGGGCTGTCTGCCGCTGTTTCGTATGTTCCGTGCCGGCAAAATATAGAAAATAAGCCGGCAGGTATTACCGAAGGGAGTTACGCGGGATAAACTAATGAGAAGTTACTACTTATAAACCGCGAAACAATTTGAGCATAAAGCTTTGGTCTTTAGACAGAGCTTCCTTAATAATTAAAACATAAAAGATATAGATGTCGTTTGCGGCATCTTTTCTTTTTTCACACAAATATTTCTTTTTCATAGTCTGTAATAGAAAAAACTTATGAAAAGGGGAGCAAAATGGAAAATACAAACCTCTCTAAAAGTGCAGAAAATTATCCTGCTCATAGTCATGAACTGTTTGTAAATCTTGAAAAGAAAAAACAAAATTTCAAACCGTCAAACTGCATTGCAAAAGACTTTGCTGATGAAGTTCTTTTTATTTCAAAAACAATGGCGGAAGTAAGCAGACTTTTTATTTGCTGCAGTTCATATATACCGCTTAAAATAATTGCAAATGAATTAATTGTTACATATAAAAATTTTGAAAATACGTCCGTTAAAATAAAAAATAACTGCCGCGAAAACAGCGAAGGAGCAGTGTACCTTTTTGAAAAAAGAAACGATATACTTTTTCAAAAAACATTTTCAAAGCTTGAAAAGGCTCAAGTATTTGATAACACAGATAAAAGTTATATAAGACATATTCTGCTTTTGAGTACGCTTAAAATAAACATATGCAAAAATTTTCTTCGATTTGAAACAAACGAACAAGCGGACGGTATTGCAAACGAAATTCTCAGGGGAGAAACCGAAAAAATCAGAAAACTGAAGTACCTAAAAAACTGTGTTGATTGCTGAAAGCGAACTAAACAAAACATTATGAACTGTAAACGGTCTGCACAATAGAAAAATCCGAAGATAAAACCTGCTTCGGATTTTTGTGGTTGCATTATGTGTTGAAAAACCACCGGTAAAGCCGGTGGTTACAGCGTGTAGAAAAAGTATATGCCGCTTGGCAATATGCACAAAAGAAGCGACAGGTGAGAATCCCCACCGAAAAACAGTCCACCGGACTGTTTTTCGCCCCTCCTGCGCTCTTTTAGGCAAAAATTTCGCAGCCTGCGGGCTGCGATGAGGGCGCCGCCCCTCAACCCCTGACCCT
>CANQLQ010000058.1 GCA_947624755.1 uncultured Clostridia bacterium
GCTCCTCTGAACGAGCCGTCGCCGCCGATTACAACAACGCCGTCAATGCCTCTTTCTCTGCAGGTACGAATTGCAGCCTGCATACCTTCTTCGGTCTTAAAGCGTTCGCTTCTTGCTGAATAAAGAATCGTTCCGCCGCGGTTTATAATGTCTGAAACTGAACGCAGATTCATTTCATACATATCATTTTCCATAAGACCGTTGTATCCGCGCTTGATACCGTAAACCTTCATTCCGAGTTCACAGCCTGCACGAACAACAGCACGGATTGCCGCATTCATTCCGGGCGAATCTCCGCCGCTTGTTAAAACACCGATAGTCTTGATCATATATATATTCCTCCGCTTTAAGTAGTGTAAGGTGATTTTGCACCTTTTATTTTGCAGCTATTGATAATCATCAGAAGCCTTTATTGATTCATTTAAAAATACTAAGGAATCACCGATTAATAACGGTTTACTAAGTAATTATACACATTTGTCAAAAAAAGTCAATATGCAAATACCCATTAAGTTTTTTATTCTCTCAGTGCAACATTATCTTTACCGAAAATATATTCACATTCAAAAATAAGAGGATCATTCAGCTCGCAAGTTCCCTTTTGGCTGTATTTTGAATTTTCCTCATCATAAATATAAACCGGAAAATCTCCTTCAAATATTGACATAAGAGTCTCAAGCTTATTAAGCCGTTTGTCCTTAGACGAGCCCACTCTTATAAAAATACCTGCTCTGCGTTTTTTGGAAGATGTTTTTTCAGGGATAATATTTTTAGGGTTTGCTTCAATGCTTTCGCAGATAATTGTCGGATCGCGTTCTTCCCGGAAGCTGGGCCGTCCGTCTATACGGACAATGTTTCCGGTCTGAATAAGGACTGCCTTTTCCGAATATAGTTTTGAAAAAGCAATACATTCTATGGTGCCGGTCATATCTTCAATATCAACAAAGCACATCGTCTGACCGTTTTTGGTCGTTTTTCTTTCGGTTCTTGTAATGAGTCCGAGGATTTTAACATTACTGTTGTCTTTGTATTTTCCGCTTTCCTGAGAATTAATAAGTTCAATAATTTTATCGGCTTTTATATAGTCGGATACATATTCATATTCTTTCATCGGGTGACCCGACAGATACATTCCCGACATTTCCTTTTCAAAGTTTAACAGTTCATTATATGGCATTTCGCTCATCGGCGGAACATCAGGTTCATTGTTTCCCGCAAATTGAGAGCCTTCGTCAAAAAAACCTATTTGTCCTGCTATATTGCTGTTACGGTCGGTTTCAAGCTGTGACACAATTATCGGAAGCATATAGAGCATCTGTCTGCGGTTGATTCCCAAGCCGTCAAGCGCACCGCATTTAATAAGACTTTCTACTGCCCTTTTGTTGAAATCTTTTCCGTGGGTCCTTTTGCAAAAATCATAGAAAGAAACATACTTGCCTCCCGACTGCCTTGCGGCAACGATTGAGCTGATATAACCTCTTCCGAGATTTTTGATTGCAAGAAGCCCGAAGCGTATATCTGCGTTTGAAACGCTGAAGCCTTCAACGCTTTCATTAACCGAAGGCGCAAGTACATTTATGCCCAGCCGGTTACATTCACCGATATAAGCCGTAACCTTTGGCGTGTTGTCAAGAACGCTTGTAAGTGTTGCGGCAAGAAGCTCGTGCGGATAGTGACATTTAAGCCATGCCGTCTGATAGGAGACAAAGGCGTAAGCCGCGGCGTGGGACTTGTTGAAAGCATATTTTGCAAAGTTTGACATCTCGTCAAAAAGCTCATTGGCAACCGCTTGCGAAACTCCGTTTGCTACCGCGCCGACACATTGAACAACACCGTTTTCATCTTTAAGTCCATAGATAAAGTTATGACGTTCCTTTTCCATAACATCGGTTTTCTTCTTTGCCATTGCACGGCGGACAAGGTCGGCTCGTCCATAGGAATATCCTGCAACCTTACGGCAAATTTCCATAACCTGTTCCTGATAAACCATGCAGCCATAGGTAACGGAAAGGATATCTTTGACAAGGTCGCATTTGTAAACCGTCTTTTCGGGGTGGTGCTTGTTTTTGATATAGGTATCAATCGAATCGGCAGGACCCGGACGGTAAAGTGAAATTATTGCAATAAGATCTTCTATGCTATGAGGTTTCAGCCGCATAAGAACATTTCGCATTCCCGTCGATTCATATTGAAAAACTCCGTCCGTTTTGCCTTCGGAAAGCATTGCAAAGGTCTCTTTATCGGTTTTGTCAATATCGTCAAGCGAAAAATCCGGATTTTTCTTTCTTATCATTTTTACTGTATCGTCAATAACCGTCAGCGTGCGAAGACCCAGAAAATCCATTTTCAAAAGTCCAAGCTGTTCAAGCGTTGTCATTGTGTACTGGGTTACGACGCTTTCATCGTTTACGGCAAGCGGAACATAGGACGAAACCTCATCTCTTGTTATAACAACGCCTGCGGCATGAGTTGAAGCGTGTCTGGGCATACCCTCTACTCTTTTCGCCATATCAATCAGCCGCTTTACGTCGTTATTATGGTCATAAAGGCTCTGAAGCTCGGCCGATGAAGCAAGGGCTTTTTCTATTGTTATATGAAGCTCGTTCGGTATTTTTTTGGCTATGCTGTCCGTTACCTGATAGGAAATTCCCATAACGCGTCCCACATCACGAATGGCCGCTTTTGCCGCAAGAGTTCCAAAGGTTACTATTTGAGCAACGTGATCCGAGCCGTATTTTTCGATTACATAATCAATGACCTTCTGACGGTTGACATAACAGAAGTCAATGTCAAAGTCGGGCATACTTACCCGTTCGGGATTGAGGAATCGTTCAAAAAGAAGATTATACTTAAGAGGATCAATGCCCGTTATACCGATGCAGTACGCGGCAAGACTTCCCGCACCCGAACCGCGTCCCGGACCTACGGGAATATTTTTTTGCTTGGCATATCTTATAAAATCGTGGACAATGAGAAAATAATCGACATAGCCCATTCGGTTAATTACATCAAGCTCATAATTTAGCCGGTCAACGTAATTTTGCGGCGGATTGCCGCCAAATTTTTGGCAAAGCCCATAAAAGCATTGATTTTTGAAATACTCAAAATGATCCATATTGTTCGGCACTTCAAAATGGGGCAGAACCGTTTTGCCAAATTCAAATTCAACATTGCATTTGTCGGCTATTATCTGCGTGTTTTCGACCGCTTGAGGGATATTTGGAAAAAGAGAGAGCATTTCCTCTTCGCTTTTCAAATAAAATTCGCTTGTGCCAAATTCAAGTCCCGTATCTTCACCGAGGGTATGGTTAGTGCCGATACAGATAAGCACCTGCTGAACCTCTGAATCCTCTTTTTTTACATAATGCGCGTCGTTTGTTGCAGCGAGAGGTATGTCCGTTTCTTTTGAAAGCTTTATAAGGTCGGACAATATATCAAGTTCTTCACGAAGACCGTGATTTTGCACCTCAATATAATAATCCTCCCCGAAAATACTTTTGTACCAAAGGGCGGTTTCTTTCGCTTTTTCATAATCGCCTCTAAGAAGCGCCTGCGGTATTTCACCTGCAAGGCAAGCCGAAAGAGCAACTATTCCCTCGTGATGTTTTTCAAGCAGCTCTCTGTCAATTCTCGGTTTTGTATAAAAGCCTTCAGTCCAAGACTTGCTCACCATTGAAATAAGATTGTGATAGCCTTCATTGTTTTTGCAAAGAAGAATAAGATGATATCTTTCGTTATCAATTCCGTGAACCTTGTTTAGTCTTGAACGCGCGGCAACATAACATTCACAGCCGATTATGGGTTTTATTCCCGCTTCTTTCGCCGCCTTATAAAAATCAACGGCGCCGTACATAACTCCGTGATCCGTTATTGCAAGAGCGTTTTGTCCGAGGTCTTTTGCGGCATTTACAACTTCGTTTATTCTGCACGCGCCGTCAAGAAGACTGTATTCGGTATGGACGTGTAAATGTGTAAATCCCACTTCGGTCACTCCTTTATTTTTTTATTCTCAGCCTTTCCACAAGCTCGCTGTCGGGCTTTGCAATTATTGTAAAATATTCGTGATAGATAACTTTTCCGGGCTTTGCTCCTACAGGCTTTTTTAAATTTCTTACTTTTGTGTAATCAACCGCAACAAGCGAAGACTGTCTTGCCTTGCTGTAAAAGGCCGCAATTGCCGCCGCCTGCTCAATTGAATTGTCGGAAACTTCACCGCCCCGGCTTTCAATTATGACGTGCGATCCGGGAAAGCCCTGAGTGTGAAGCCACATATCGTTATTGTTCGCGGTTTTCATTGAAAGCTTGTCGTTTTGAATATTGTTGCGTCCGACAAGTATGCGGTATCCGTCATCGGACAAAAACTCAATCGGCGCAAGCTCTTTCGGCGGCTTTTGCTTTTTTCCGCTTTTATTTTTTATATAGCCTATACCGCAAAGCTCCTGCCTGATTGCCGAAAGCTCGCTGTCGGTATCAGCCCTTGAAATTTCGTCAAGAACGGATTCAAGATAAACTATTTCATTTTCGCCTTCACCTATAAACTTTTTAAGCATAACCTGCGCCGTTTTGGCTTTGCGGTAGTCTTTATAGTATTTGTTTGCGTTTTCCGTTGGGGTAAGCGCAGGGTCGGCAGGTATTCTTTCGGTTTTCATTTCTTCATAATAATTCGGCACTTCATAAATTGCCGCACCTTTTGAAAGAGCATGAATATTAGCCGTGATAAGTTCGCCGTACAGTCTTAGCTTTTCTTTTTCCCCGCATTTTCTAAGTTCTTCTTTTTGAAGATTAAGCTTGCGTGACGTTCGTTCAATTAGATTATTTATAAGCTTTATAAGCTCATGGCCGCGGTGATTAATACGATTAATTCTGTCGCGTTCAAAATAAAAATCATCAACAAGTATTGACGGGCTGTCATATCTCTTTGTAACCATAGCCCCGCCATATTGAGTAACATCAAGAAAAGCAAGGTCTTTCGGTCTGTTATCAGGTGTCAATACCATACATAAATCATTTGAAGAATGAAGATTTTCCTTTATTTCTTTTAGTACCGAGGTAAGCTTTTCAAGCCGATCTTTCGTAAGAAGCCTTACAAATTCATCATCACCTGTACAGCGAAAAGCGAGCTCCCTTGAAATAATCGGTGAAATTCCTTCAATAACCGACATAAGAGTCGAGGAAAGCATTTTATCCTTATATGACAAGACCGAGTCTGTGATTGTTTGTATGTCGGTCGTTTCAAGGCAGAGTTTGTTTTGCATTGGCGGAAGCTTATATTCAAGCCCCGGCAAAATTTGCCTTACGCCGGAGGTCGTAATATCTACTCTTTTTGCGCTGTCAAGAATTTTTCCTTCCTGTGAAATAAGAATAAGATTGCTGTACTTACTCATAATTTCAACACAAAGACTTAACTTTGTCTTGTCGCCGATTTCGTTTGCCGCAAGAAAATCAACGAAAAGAATCCTGTCAAGGTTATGCTGTCTGATGTCGGTTATAAGCGCTCCGGTAAGATGCTTGCGAAGAAGCATACAGAACATCGGCGGAACAGGCGGATTGTCAATTGAATGAGAGGTGAAATGTATTCTCGGACTGTCCGCTCTGACGCAGATGAGAAGCTTATAATTTCCTTGTTTACCTCTTAGGTTTAAAATAACTTCATCTCTTGTCGGCTGATTTACCTTGTCAACACGAAGTCCGACAGCGTTTTTTTTAAGCTCATCTTTGATTTTTGATATAAATATACCGTCTAAAGCCATATAGATATGCAAATCTGTTTTCGATTTGCTTCCCCTTTTTATTTTCAGCCGATAAATCTTATCGGGTTGGTTTGCTCAAGAACTTTAAATTCTATTTTGCCGAATTTTTTCTCAAGCTTGTTTTTAAGCGCGTCCATCGCAGGATATTCCGTTTCAAAATGACCTGCCGCAACAACGGTTATTCCCTTTTCTTTTGCAAAAAGCATTTCGTGATACTTTATCTCTCCCGTAACAAAGGCATCGGCGCCGTCACGAATAACATCACAAATAAAATCCATTCCTGCGCCGCCGCAAACAGAGACGGTGTTTATTTTGTTTTCGGCATCGACCAGCCTTACGGTCGTTCCGAGTTTTTCCGAAACAAATTTTGCAAATTCCGAGGGTGTATATTCTTTTTTTGTCTTGCCGATTCTTGCCATAGGAAGAACACATTCTTCGCTTTCAACTTTTTTTACATCGGAAAGTTCAAGAATTTCTGAAAGCACATCGTTTACACCGCCGTTTGCACAGTCAAAGCAGGTATGGGCGGAAATTACGGAAATGCCGCTTATTGCCGTTTTATAAATTATGTCATCGCTCAAAAAGCTTTTCTGCGCGGAAAAAATCGCAGGATGATGGGTGATAATAAGATTTGCGCCGAAGCTCTTTGCGTTTTCAAGAGTTTCCCCCGTAAGGTCAAGACAAAGGCCGACCTTTTTTACAATTAAGTCTTTGTCGCCTGCAAGAAGACCGCAATTATCCCAACTGCACTGTGTATTATACGGCGCAATTTCGTTTATATAGTCTGAAATATCTTTTATTGTTGTCATTGTTATTAACCTCACATTTTGGCGGTTACTCCTAAATTTGTATTTCTCTCAAAGTCTTTGATCACTTCCGAGAGATATTCGCATTCTTTTAATTCAAGCGAGTTTTCTTTGAGCGCATTATATCTTTTTTTCAATCGGTTAAGCTGTCCTTTGAGATACTCTTTTGAAAATTCATCTTCGTTGTCTTTAAGCTTACCGTAATATATGTAGCCTTTTTCATATATCTGAACTTTTCCGCTGTATACTGCGCGAATAACACAATAATAGTGTCCTTGGCTAAAGCAGCCCTTTTCTTCTTTGATTTCAAAACCGTTTTCAATGAAATATTCTCTTGCCTTTTCGCAATGTGTCATCGGCTGAGCAATAATTTCAATATTATCTTTTTTTATCCATTGCTTTTTTGAAAGAATATCGGAGATAAGTATTCCGCCCATTCCGGCAAGGATAATTGTATCTCCGTCGTTTTCGGGTATGTTTTCAAGTCCGTCGGAAAGAACCGCACTTATTTTATCTTCAAGGCCGCAAAGTTTAATTGTATTGACTGCGCTTTGAAGCGGCATAGGACGCACATCGCCGGCAATTGCCTTTTTTGCAATCTTGTTCTGAACCAGCCAGCAGGGAAGATAACCATGGTCGGTTCCGATATCAATTACGGACGAACCTTTCCTTACCATTGAAGCTGCGGTCATAAGACGTGAATCGAGTTTTATTGATGTCATATAGTAAATCCTTCATAAACACAAAAACAAGCCACCATCATCGAAGGCGGCTTTACGGTTACAAAAGCGGGATCGTTATTTTGAAGCGAGATATTCATTGATTGTGTTTACAAGTGCATCAACATCTACTCCGTGAACCGCACATGCGTCTTCAACAGATTCTCCTCTTGAAGCCGGACAACCAAGACAATGCATACCCATTTCAAAAAAGAACATCGCCGTACCGCTGTCTGCGTCAAGAATGTCTCCGATGAGCATATCTTTTGTAATTTCTTTCATAATTATATTAACACCCTTTCATTTGTTTTTAAAAACCGAAAAAGTTAATGGAATCACTGATTAATACAAGCCGCCATTCTTGACGGTAAATTATTCCGTCATTTAGCCCAAAAATTCTCGTTAATACACAAAGTATTGCCTCAAATTTTTGAACAAACTGACGAAAAATTTCCTCGCCAATTAGGGCACCCTGAATTAATCAGTGCTTCCTTATGAAAAAGAAGCATAACATCATTTCGGTGTATGACTTATTATATATCTATTTGTACCCAATTGCAAGCGGTTTATAAATTATTCTTTGAGCATAAAAGACTGTCGATACCGCACAAAGATAAATAAAAGACTTCGTGCGGCATTATCTTAAAAAAGAGCTGCTTTTGCAGCTCTCAATTATGCAAACATATATTTCTTGACAAGCACAGCAAGAATAACAACCATGTAAAGGTTTACGCCAACCATTGTTGCATTAAGAAGCGAAACCGCCTTTTTTTCATAGCCTTTTTTCTTTGCACTGCGATACAAAAGAAGTCCGATTAAAGGAATAATGCAAGATATAAACTTTGCAAAACCTCCTGCTCTTGCCTTTTTTGCCGCTTTCTTTGCCGCTTTCGGATCAAGCGGTACTGCCGGGGCAGCTTCAACAGCTGGTTCTTGCGCTTCGGGCGGAGCAACAGCAACTGCCGCTTCAGCTTCTGCCGGCGCGGCTGCCGGTGCGTTGGCTTCTTCTTTTACGGGAGCGTCAGCTTCAATTTTTTGACCGCAAATAAAGCAAAAATCAGAACCGTCTTCAATTTCATTTCCACAGAATTTACAAATCATTATATTTCCTCCAATATATTTTTTGTTTATTATATCATCATAAATTTTATTTTACAAGAGATTATCCAAACATTTTTTTATTTTAATCATAAAATAAATGAAAAAAAAGATTATTTTTCTTGATTGATTGATAATTTTAATGTAAAATACAGTGAGAATCAAAGGACGGAGTGAAAAAATTGTCTCTTATCAGTGCAAACAACTTAACGATTGCTTTTTCTGAAAAAGATGTTCTTGATAAAATTTCGTTTCAAATCGAAGATAAAAACAAAGTAGGTCTTGTCGGAGCAAACGGTGCAGGCAAAACTACCCTTTTTAAAATTATTACAAAAGAATATTTGCCGAATGACGGAACATTGTCTGTCGGAAGGGACACCGTTGTCGGCTATATGGAACAGCACGCCTGTGCTTCTTCCGAAAAAACTATGCTCGAAGAGCTTATGACAGTCTTCGGTTATCTTTATGAAATTGAAGATGAAATAAAAGAGCTTGAACAAAACCTCGATGAAACGCAAAACGATTTTGAAACTAAAATTGAAAGGCTGCAATTTCTTAACACGAAATATGAAAGACTTGGCGGTCTTACATACAAAAATCGCGCAAGGTCTGCTCTTATCGGTCTCGGCTTCGACGAAAATGATTTTAGTCTTCCCTGCTCTCTTTTAAGCGGAGGACAGCGTTCAAAAGTCAGTCTTTGCAAATTGCTGCTTTCGGGCGCAAATCTTCTGCTTCTTGACGAACCGACAAACCATCTTGATATTGACAGCGTCACCTGGCTTGAAGGCTGGCTTAATGAATATAACGGAAGCTTTATTGTAATTTCTCACGACAGATATTTCCTTGACAAGGTTACAAACAGAACCTTTGAACTTGAAAGAGGCCGCTTATATTCGGCCGACAGAAATTATTCGGGATACATCGAACTTAAAGAAGAACGCCGTAAGGCCGAGCAAAAAGTATACGACAGCAAGATTAAAGAAATTCAC
>CANQLQ010000059.1 GCA_947624755.1 uncultured Clostridia bacterium
AGCGAACCCATGGCGGCTCTTTGTGCCTTTGGATTATAGATATCACAGCCCCCGTTTACTATAAGACCGGAAATACCGAGAGCTTCCGCTGTTCTTGAAACAGCGCCGAGATTATCGGGGTTTTGCACATTGTCAAGAGCGACATATTTTTTGTTTGGGTCAATTTGTTCTTTTTTTGTTTCTTTTATAAATCTGCATTTGCAAAAAACTCCCTGACTTGTCCGGGTTTGGGATATTTTTGAACAAACACTTTTGGAAATAAGGTATGCCGATTCAGACTTTGAAATGATCTGCTCAATTTCTTTGCCGCTTTTTTCGTACGCTTTTTCGGTATAATATACTGCCGTTATTTGAACTTCACTTAAAGCGGCATCAAGGCACAGCCTAAGTCCTTCGAGAAAAAATTCTCCGTTTTCTTTGCGGAATTTTGAATCGGACGCAAGCTTTGAAAGATATTTTATTTTTTCGTTTGAAACGCTGTCAAGCATTATTACCATAAGTTTCCCCACTTCAATAAGTACTTTTTCCTACGTTTTTCATAAAAAATAAATTTTATTTACAAATATATAAAAATGACAAATACGCCCGAGAGGATTTCTCGGACGCATAAATCAACTTAAAGGGCAGCCTTTGCCTGTTCAACAAGAGCTGTGAAGGCAGCGGGGTCAGAAATTGCAATTTCTGAAAGCATCTTTCTGTTAAGAGTGATGCCTGCCTTTTTAAGGCCGTTGATGAAGCTTGAATAGTTTGTGCCGTTAGCTTTGCAGGCAGCCGAAATTCTTGTGATCCAAAGACGACGGAAATCACGTTTTTTCTGCTTTCTTCCGATGTAAGCATAGTTGCCTGATTTCATAACAGCCTGTTTTGCCGTCTTGAAAAGGCTGTGCTTTGATCCGTAATAGCCCTTAGCGAGCTTTAAAACTTTATTTCTTCTCTTTCGAGTCATCATTGCGCCTTTAATACGAGCCATGATTAAATACCTCCGTTGTTATGTTATTTTCGTTGCTGTTTTAAGCGGGTTTCTTATTTGTAAGGAACAAGACGCTTGATCTGCTTTACGTTTGTCTTGTCAGCAACTTCTACCTTGCGAAGATTTCTCTTGCGCTTTGTGCTCTTCTTTGTGAGAATGTGTGACTTATATGCATGGCCACGCATCGGCTTACCGTTCTTTGAAAGCTTAAAACGCTTTTTTGCACCGCTGTGAGTTTTAATTTTAGGCATTGTTATTCCTCCTGCTTATTACTTTTTTGACTTTGGAGCCAAGAACATCATCATTGATCTGCCTTCAAGCTTTGCGGCTTTTTCAACAGAACTGAAATCAGCACAAGCCTCTGAAAACTTGCTCATTGTGACCAAACCGTTTTCGGGATGAGCCATTTCACGACCTCTGAAACGGATAGAAACTTTAACCTTGTTTCCGCCCTCAAGGAATTTTTTCGCGTGATTAACCTTTGTTTCAAAATCGTGCGTATCAATGTTAAGAGAAAGTCTTATTTCCTTAATTTCAATTATACGCTGATTTTTCTTTGCTTCTTTTTCACGCTTTGTCTGTTCAAAGCGATATTTGCCGTAGTCCATAATTTTACAAACCGGCGGCTTTGCCATAGGAGCAATTTTTACAAGGTCGAGATTTTTTTCTTCGGCAATCTTCAAAGCTTCACCCGCCGACATAATTCCGAGTACACCGTCATCGTCGGTGACGACTCTTACTTCTTTGTCACGGATTTCTTCGTTGATCTGCATTTCTTTGATAGCGATGTTCATACACCTCCGCAAAATTATGAATGGATTCATTCAAAACATTTTTCTCACAGAAAAATCAAAGCGTGAACGCAGTAAACCGTTCACGCACAATTCCCAAGTGAAAACTGTTAACCAGCGGAAACAAAATTCCGAAGGTGAGAACGAACCGGTTCTGCTTTGTTGTGTAAAGTATTTTATCACTTGAAAACAGCATTGTCAAGTAATATTTAAAATTTTAAAGCATATTTAAAAATTTATCACAAATTATTGATTTTCATAGGTATTAAGTTTTAAGCGTGATTTAATCAGTGATTACTTAATATTCTATGCCGAGACTGTCAAGATACTCCTCAAGACAAAGACCGCTATCCTTGATTTTTTTTGCATATTCCACACCGACATATCTCCAATGCCACGGTTCGGGAACAATACCGGTTATCGGCTGTTTTTCTGCGGTATAGCGAAGGATAAATCCATACTTGTAAGCGTTCTTTACAAGCCATGCATATTCGTCCGATTCGGCAAAGGAATCTTTCGTGCTTATGATATCCATCGCAAGGCCGAGGTTATGCTCGCTCGTTCCCGGAGGAAGAATAACTGTTGCCGCCTTTTTTGCCGCTTCTTCTCTTGAAAGACCATACTGCGACATATACTGGTTCGTAAGACTTGCATAGTTAGTCTTTTGGGTGTCATACGAACGGTAACCGGAATAGGGCGTAAGAGTTAATCCGTCCTTTTTTGCCGCCTCATACATTTTAGTATAGTAAGGCGCAACTCTTTTATCAAGATATTTCCCGCTTCCCTTAACAGCTTCGGCAAGCTCGGGCTTATATCCGGAAACATATTCTCTGCCGCTGTTGACAACTATAAGATTCCAGTTTTCATTATCCGGGTCAACAACTATTCTGCCCGTTTCTGACGAAATATATTTATTTCCGCAAACCGAAGTTATTTTTGAAACCGCTTCTGTAGTTGCCGACGTAAGATCGTTTTCAGTATTCAAAGCCGATTGAGTATCTTCTATCTTCTTATCTGTTGTTGATTGCACAATTTCAGCGCTTTGTTCGGACGCTGCGGCTTCGGCATCTGTCAGCCTTGCTGTGTTTTTATTTTTTAGTATAATAACAGAAAAAAATATCACGGAAAGCACTATTAGAATACACAAAATTAAAATTGTCACATTTCTTATTTTCCTGTTCATTTAGCATCTGCCTTTTCTTTGAAACATTTTTTATTATTATATTATAGATATTTTCGTAATTCAATAGGTATTTGACAAAATACCGGATAAAAATATGAAACCGCCGTTTCCTTTTCGCTTTTGTGTAATTTGTGAATGTATATATGTAAAGTGTTAAAAACCTGTTGAGAATTTTGTTAAAAAAAGTATAATTACAGCATCAGCCATACGGAGGGATGTCTATTGAAAATCAAACTAAGGAAGCACTGATTAATTCAGGGTGTCCTAATTGCACGCATGGCGTGCGGCAATTACGCGGGATAGAAATTATATAAAATTATAATTTTACACCGCGAAAACACTTTGTTCCTAATTTGAAAGCATCTTTTTATTCCAAAAATTTAAGACAATACTTTGTGTATTAACGAGAATTTTTGGGCAAAATGACGGAATAATTTACCGCCAAGCAGGGTAGCTTGTATTAATCAGTGATTCCCTAAATGTAAACAATGACGATTACAAAAAAGGAGAAATGTCTATTGAAAATCAAACTAAATGTAAACGATGACGATTACAAAAAAATTGAAAAAGAACTGCACGAACACGGGATCGAAACCGACGATACGGCGGAACTGGTTTTAAGCAAGGTCAACGGTTTTGCCGAAAAACTAATTGTTAAAAGCAAAACAACAAATGAGCGAATTATTTTGCCTTGCGATAATATTGTTTTTATTGAATCATACGGTCATATGATTGATGTACACACTAAAGACAATGTATATACCGCAAACGAAAGACTTTATAAGATTTTTGAGCAGCTTGACAAAGCAAAGTTCTTGCGTATAAGCAACAGCGTTATTGTTTCAAAAAATCAAATTAAAAAAATTACTCCGACCCTTTCAATGAAATTTATCTTAACCTTGTCTGACTCCGCCCGTGTTGACGTAACACGAAGCTATTATTATTCGTTTAAAGAAGCATTTAGCATATAAAGGAGGTAAAAATATGCGATTATCAATATTTATTGCAATAACTGCGGCTGTATTATTATTTTTGTGTTTATGTGTAATTATTTACTTTCAAGTATATAAGAAAAACATAAATAAGGCTTTGAACAACGGCATAAGCAAACCTAAGCATATGGTTGAACCTTATAAAGTGGTTTTTGTGCTGGTTGTATTTTTGGTATCATCCGCCGTCAGTCTTACAAGCGTTGCGGGGTTTATATATTCCAAAAACTATTTCAAATATGAAAAAGATACTGCGGAAAATATAGCAGGCCGCACCGTGTATGTCGATTTCAGTTTTGAAAAGGATAATCTTCGCAAAGTTAATTCAACGGATACCGAAAAAATAAAACAAATTCTTACCCGAAAATATCCCGGCAGAAATATAAATGTTATTGATGTATACAGCTTTTCTTCGGGTATTTATCTTAACGGAGAACATATAAATTTGTATGCCGTACCGAAAGAATACTGTACAATTTTAGGATTAGATGAAATGCAGGATAACACTGCATATTTTTACAACGAGGATATCGATCAAGTTGAATTTGAAGTATGCGTAACAAAAATTACAGACAGCGGTTTTGAATCGGACAGGCTTGAAAAACTAAGCTTTAAAGCAAAAAACGGTATTTCGGAAAAATCTCTTGTTTCAATAATTGAAAAAGAAAATATGACTTTGAGTACGAAGGACGATAAAATATGTTTTGTTACGCTTAATTCTTTTTATAAACTTGCTTCAATAATGCTTGAAACCGACATTAAAAGTAAAACAGAGCTGAACGAATATAACGGACTGATTTCCCTTGAAGGTATTTATATATGTTCCGACCGCTTGAGTTATGTTAATTCAATATCTTCAACATTAATTGAACAAAACTATAACGCTCACGCACCTTTGGACACCTTTGGGGATTTTGAAAAATCTATAACAAACATCTTTAAAGTATTTATTCTTTCTTCCGCAGGTTTAGTATTATTGTCCGGTGTAAATATTTATCTGACAATAAGAACAGTAAGCCAAGTGAAATACTTCCGCCGCCGGAAGGAACGTAATTCTGCTAACAAAAAGTCATAAGAGCTTTAGGGAAGCACAAAAAGCAAAATGCACCTCTTTGTTAGAAATTATATCACTTTTTCTAACTTATGAGGTGCATTTTAAAGCAAGTCCCTATGATTTTTTTTATAGAAAAACTTATATGTTTAAACCGCTAACCGACAATTTTTTCAAAGTCTGACGCAGGGTGTTTGCAAAGCGGGCAAATAAAATCTTCGGGCAGCTCTTCGCCTTCATATTCATAACCGCACACAGTGCATCTCCAAACCGTCTTTCCCTTCTTTTCAGAAGCGGCCTCAGGCTTTGGCTTGATATTTTTTTGGTAATAGTCGTAGGTAGCGCAGGCGGCATCGTCAAATACTTCAGATTCGGTCACCTGCGCGACAAATAAGGTGTGACTTCCGAGATCCATTTCGGAAATAACATTTGCGCTGATGTATGCATTAGTTCCCGAGGTTACTATCATTGTTCCGTTAGGCGCTTTTTTGCAAGAGCTGTAGTTTTCAAACTTGTCGGTATCTTTTCCCGTCTGAAAACCGAAATGCTTGAAAAGTTCAAAATCCGCTTTTTCGCTGATTATTGAAACAGTAAATTTTCCTGTTCTCGAAATCATATCATGGGTAAAATTGCTTTTGTTTACTGCAATCGTTATGCGGTTGGGCTGTGAAGTAACCTGGGTTACGGTGTTGATTATACAGCCGTTATGCTTTGAGTTTTCTTCGGCTGTCAGCACAAACAAGCCGTAAGTCAAATTGTACATTGCGTTTTTGTTCATATAGAACCACCTCTTTTTTAAAATTAAATTTTTGCTTTTGATAATTTCTTTCAAGCTTGCTATTTAATTTTAATATTCTTTTATTACTTTGTAAAGAATAATTTTATAAAATTATAAATAATACTCTGAATTTTGCCCTTAAAAAGGCTGATTTAAACTTGAACAGAACAAAAATATGTGATAAAATACATTAAATTAATAAAGCAGTTTAAAATATATAAATCAGTTTAAAATATATAAATGATTTTTTTGCAAACGGAGGATTAATAAATGAAAATTACCGAAGATATTAAATATGTCGGCGTAAATGACCACGAAATTGACCTTTTTGAAGGTCAGTATATTGTTCCTAACGGTATGGCGTACAACTCTTACGTTATCACCGACGAAAAAACAGCGGTTATGGATACCGTTGACATTCGCTTTGAACAGCAATGGCTTTCAAATATTGAAAATGTTCTCGGCGACAAGGCTCCCGACTATCTCATTATTCAGCATATGGAACCGGATCATTCGGCAAACATCAGAAACTTTATTGAAAAATATCCCGAAACCGTAATTGTCGGAAACGCTAAAACTTTCGTTTTTATGGATCAGTTTTTCCCGGTAATGCCCAAAACAAACAGACTTACCGTAAAAGACAGAGATTCTCTTTCGCTCGGAAAACATAATCTTACTTTTGTTTTTGCTCCGATGGTTCACTGGCCTGAGGTTATGGTAACATACGATTCGACAGATAAGGTTTTATTTTCCGCTGACGGCTTCGGAAAATTCGGCGCGCTCGATATCGAAGAAGACTGGGACTGCGAGGCAAGACGCTATTATATCGGCATTGTCGGAAAATATGGCGTACAAGTTCAAAAGCTTCTCAAAGAGGCCTCCGCCCTTGATATTCAAATCATCTGCCCTCTTCACGGACCTATACTAAAAGAAAACCTCGGCCACTACCTCGGCAAGTACGATACCTGGTCGTCCTACCGTCCCGAAAACGAAGGCGTGCTTATTGCTTTCGCTTCAATTTACGGTCATACAAAAAAGGCGGCTGAGCTTCTTGCAAAAAAACTTGAAGAAAACGGCTGTAAAAAGGTCGTTGTTGCCGACCTTGCCCGTGAAGATATGGCCGAATGTGTTGAAGATGCATTCAGATATGACCGCCTTGTTCTTGCAAGCGTTACCTACAACGGCGATATTTTCCCGTTTATGAGAACATTCATTCATGCTCTTGTCGAAAGAAATTTCCAAAACCGCACCGTTGCTTTCATTGAAAACGGAACTTGGGCGCCCGGCGCAAAAAAAGTTATGCAGGGTATGTTTGAAAAAAGCAAGAATATCGCTTTCACAGAAAACAGCGTTACAATACGTTCGGATTTGAATGAAGAAAGCGAAAATGCCATTGAAGCCCTTGCAAAAGAACTTTGCCAAAAATAAAGCCTGACGAAAATCAAAAGGCTATGTTTTTAACCTTGGCTGCTTTTTGAAAAAAACTTGTGAAGTGCTGATTAATTTGTAATTAAGGAACCACTGAATAAATCACGCCTGCCGGCTGAATGCGCTTCCTTAACCTGCGAGGTAATTTTTATGATAAGCGCTTATGAAAACTATGTTGTTCAGGCTATGATAGGCTATTACAACTATGATTATGATATGTTTTTCAAATATCTTGACGAAGGTGTTATCTGGTACGGTCCAAATGAAGGTCAGTACATTGTCGGAAAAGACAACCTTATAAAAGCGGTCACAAGCAGAAAGCAGGATTTTAAGTTTCACGTTGACAATGTTGAGTCAAAGCTCATTTCTTTTTCTTCAAACGTATATACTCTTGTTTTATCCTTTAGGCTATATTCGATTCACCCGGACTCAACTGCGAAAACCTATATTCAAAGAGTAACCGTCAACGGACAAAAGTGCCGCGACCAGGATGGAAAATTCTTTTGGCGCTGTCCTTTTATTGCGATTACTAATATTATCCCCAAAAAGGACAGGCAATCTTCTTTCGCTCAGCTAAGCTCGCAGACCGTTTTAAGAAAATCTTTGGACGGCAAAGAAGAAGACGGTAAGCGATTGATTTTTCCCGGAGACAATCATTCAACCGTTTATATCAAACAAGACAGCATAAGATACATTGTCGGGGGAAAAGGTGTTTTTTGCTATGTCCACACCGACGACGGGGTCTATATGGTTCGTATGCTTCTCAAAGATGTTTTTGAAAAGCTGCCCGGCTTCTTTTACCGCTGTCATTCAAGCTATATTGTAAATCTAAAAAGGGTGCTTTTCCTTTCAAGCCGCAAAATAACTCTTTATGATTCAACTGAAATTCCAATCTCCGTCAAAAAATATTCTTCTATTAAAGAGGATATTGACAAATGGATGAGTGAAAAATCAATATAATTTCAGCCGGCGTGTCCCTCTCCTGTTAAGTTGGGGAACACGCTCTTTTTATGTTTTCGGCACAATCTGTCACCGAAACGTTTAAAGATCCGGTTGGCAGCTTTCAGTTAGTTTAATTTAAAAATTCAGTATTTAATTTATAACCTGCAATTTTTTGTTTAATTTTATTTATTATTTTAGCTTTTGATTTAAACTTCTTGACTTTTAACATATTGTAATGTATATTATAATCTGTTAAAAAAATTACACTTTGTCACAAAAGGAGTTTGCAATATGGAATTTAAAAGAGAAAATGTAAAAGTACCTGCCGTTCTTGCCCGCGACAAAGAATATGCGCCCGGCAACCATAACTGCTATGACTACTTTTTGAAAAATACCGAACAATTCGGAGATTACACCTGTTTCAGCCATTACGGCCGTGACCATATGAAATCTGAGCTTGTTGCTGACGTTGAAGCCTGCGCCGCCTATTTCAAAAAGGAACTCGGCTTTAAAGAAGGTGACGTTTATACTATCTTTTCACCTACTAATGTTGAAAGTATGATCCTTTTTATGGCGCTCAACAAACTCGGTGTTATCGTCAACTTCGTTCACCCGCTTCTTCCGCCTGAAAACCTCAAGGAAATAATGGACTTCACTAAGTCAAAGGGCATTATGCTTCTTGATATGTTTGCTCCGAAATACGCAGACACAATTGCGGCAAAGAATGTACCGTGCATTATTGCCGTTCCATCTACTTATGCTGTCGCCGACAAATACAGCGCAAAAGCAAACGAGGACTCAATGAAGCTTGTTTCGGCTAAAATCAAAAATTACATCACCTATCCCGAAATCCTCAAAAAGTTTGAAGGCCGGTCGGTTGAAGGCGTTACAAACAACAAAGACGCTATTGCGCTTTATGCAAACGGCGGCGGTACAACCGGAAAAAGCAAAACAATCAAGCTTTCAAATGAATCTGTAGACGAGCTTATCTATATGCTCGGGGCTCAAAATACCCCGGTTGAAGAAGTTGGTGTTGATACCGAAATTTGCTCCATGCCGTTCTTCCACGCATACGGCTTCTGTGC
>CANQLQ010000060.1 GCA_947624755.1 uncultured Clostridia bacterium
CCTGTTTTAAAAGAATATCGGTCTGAACCTCCTTGTTCTTATACCAGAGCGCTCCGTCTTTTTCATATGTATACCCTTTTTCGGTGAGAATATTTATAATTTCCCTGATTTCTCCGCTGTTATGAAGGGTCAGCTCGCTAAACCATGTGTCATAGTTTATGCGGTATTTTTTCATAGCCTTCTTCATATTTTCAATATTTTTCGGAAGGGCAAAATCTACGAGAGCCTTGCGGCGTTCCTCTTCGCTTTTTTCCATAAAGCTGTCGCCGTAAACGTCGGCAAATTCCTTTGCTCTTTCTTTTATATCTTCGCCGTGATAGCTGTCCTCAGGAAGTTCAACCTTATCTTCGCCAAGGAAAAGCTGCTTATACCTTACGTCAAGCGAAAGAGCAAACTTTTCGATTTGGTTGCCTGCGTCATTAATATAAAATTCACGGTGAACATCATAGCCCGCATAATCGAGAACTGCGGCAAGGCAGTCACCGAGAGCGCCGCCGCGGGCATTGCCCATATGCATAGGTCCTGTCGGATTTGCCGAAACAAATTCAACATTGACCTTTTCACCTTTGCCAAAGTCACTTCTGCCATAGTTATCCCCGGCATTTCTTACATCAAGAAGAACATCGGCATAATATTTTGAGCCGAGATAAAAATTTATAAATCCGGGGCCTGCAACATCAACTTTTTCAAAATATGTCGAATCAAGATTCATTTCGCAAACAAAAATTTCCGCAATCTTTCTCGGTGCGAGTTTGAATGTTCTTGCATTTACCATTGCGGCATTGGTTGAATAGTCGCCGTTTGCCCTGTCCGCAGGCACTTCAATAATAAAAGATGCAATCTCACTTTCGGGAAGAAGTCCCTTTGAAATTGCACTTGAAGCAGCATCTTTGACAAGCTTTTCTATCTGATTTTGTGCTTTGGTTATTGTCAGTTCCATTTTTATATCCGTACGATACAGCCAATTAAAATAAAAAATTCGGCTCAAATACCGTATAAATCCTTTCTTGCGTTTTACTGTTAAGATAACTTTATTAAGTTAATTTTCGGTTAAATATTTCTTTGAGCTATTGTAATATCAAACTCTATTTCACCCATTGGTCTAAGGTCAACATCGGTTGTATACCTGAAATTGAGTTTTCCGCCCTTTTGAGTCATTACCGATTCGATATCAAGAGCCGAAACACCGAGCGAAAAAGACCCGTACGGGGTTGTATGATGAGACATATGACGAGAATTTTTTTCAATAATCATATGTGAATTATAAGAACCTTCACGAAGAATGGTAATGCAGCTTCCGTTTTCAACATGGAGTGTTGTTTTGCAGCCTTTAAGCTCCCCGTCATCATCGGTATAGGTAATAAAATAATCATCGCTGTCACCGGAAAAATCAGCAACGGTAGTCATTTCAATAACTTCCTTATCGCCTTCAACATCCTGGTGAGTTATCATTTTCATCAGATAATCTTCCTTCAAGACTATCGCCCCTTTTATTTTACATTATTTTTGTATTATTTTTTATAATAATGCCCACCGAACAAATTAAAAATATAGTTAACAAAAAATTACCTGATTTTTCTTTATCCGGCAGGCATCGGCGGACATCGTCCGCAGGAGTCACACGGGTTAGAAATTATATAAAATTATAATTTTACACCGCGAAAACACTTTGTCACTAATTTGGAAGTTTCTTTTTTATGTTCCAAAAATATAAGGTAACACTTTGTGTATTGCCGAGTATTTTGGCAAAGTATTATGGAAAATTTGCAAGCATGATATTAAGCCTTAAACGTGATTTAATCAGAGCTTGCTTAACAGTACGCTTTCATAAATGCTAAATCATACCGGCATTTTTCATATAATATTATAATAGCACACAAACATTAAAAAATCAAATAAATATACAACTTAATTTATAAAATACTTTCATAAAAAAACGGGCCACCCGAAGGTAACCCGAAATAGTTTTAATCATCGTTCTCGGTTGAACCATTATAAGCGTCAACATCCGCCGATTCTTTTGTATTCTCCTGTTCTTCTTTGAGAGCCTGAAGTCTCTTTTCGCGGCGTTCTTCAAGGTCAATGAGCATCTGCTTTTTGAACTTGCCGTGAACTGAGAAGAACATAAATGCAATACCGGTAAGGAATCTTGCCGCTGCCGGAGCAAGAGCAAAAACAAACCACAAGCCTTTGAGAATATGAAGATCTGTCTGAGGAATTGCCATACCGTTTGGATCAAGAAGAGGTTTGTATCCGATCCATGTAAGAACCATATTTCCAACCCAACTGTTAAAGCTGTAGCCAAACTTCTGGAAGTAACCGCTTACTGTGCTTACAAGACCTTCATTACGAAGTCCTGTTTTCCATTCCATATAATCGTAAAGATCTCCTGTAAGAGCAGGCATTGTAACACGAAGAATACTGTTGGGAAGACCGCATACCGTAAGGGCGAAGGTAAGCCAAATCATGTTCATTACTACGTTTGATTTAAAGGATCCGCCAAACGGAGCATAGCCGACAAGCCACATTCCCAAATATGCAAGACCGCCAAACAAAGCGCCGGAAATTGCAACATTTCTTGCACCGTATTTGTTCATCCACTTGCCTGCAAGCGGAGTCATAATATAGTTCGGCAGACCGGTGAAAAGACCTGCAAGCGTTGCATATGAATATGCGCCCGTACAGTTGAACCAGAAGAAAGTTTCAACAGCGCCGCCGACTGATTTGAAGCCGTTGAATATGTTTGCAAATACCAATGTAAACATCGGTCTGTTGCTCAAAACAAGTTTTATTGATTTCCATACGCTGACTTCATTCATTTCTTCTCTTGACTGAAGAGGAATACGCTCACGCATATTAAAGAAACCGTAAATCGACGTTGCCGTCGCAAGTATAACAATCAATACCGAGAATGTTTTATACATTGAAGGTTCGGAAATGCCTGCAATTTTTCCGATGTCAAGGAAAATCGGAAGCGTTGAGGCAAAAAACGTACCAAAAAGCTTAACGAACTCACTGGTCGTTATCAAATCGTTTCGCTCTTTTAGGTTGGGCGTGTTATTATATAGTATCAAATACCATGCGCCGAAATAGGACATTCCGAGACCACGAAGAAGAATTGCAACCGAAACCCAAATGATCTTGCCTGTGTTGGTCAGATCGGGAGTGCTGAAAAGCATGAGCGTTGCAATGATCCAAAGCGGCATCGGCAAAATAAGATAAGGTTTTACACGTCCCCAACGGGTTCTTGTTCTGTCGATTACAATTCCCGAAATTGTGTCGTCGACAGCGTCATAAATCTGTGTTGCAAGCTGTATGTTTGCAAGCGCCGTAGATGACAAACCAAAAAACTGGATAAGGAAGAACTGCATTTTTGTGTTAATGAACTCATCAAGGTTCTTCTGACCCAGGTTAACGATACAAAAAGCAACGATTTCCTTCGGACTAAGGTAACGCTTATGCTGACTTTGTATCTGTTCAATTTCCGCTTCAAGCTCCTCCGGAGATTCGGAAGTCTTGACCGCTGTGTTTTCTTCAGACATTTGATCAACTCACTTTATTAATAATGTATAACACTTTTGTGCATTATGTACAAATACAATCATAAAGCCTTGTACACTGTTGTTAAAGATTTTAGCATAATAAAAAAGAAAATTCAAGTACAAAAGTAAAAATTTCTAAATTTTTATTTTTTTTAATAATTTAATTTGTAAAAAAAGACAAAAAGTATTTATTTTTGTCTTGACAGTTAGCAAAATAGAAGGTAAAATTATTAGGAGATTATATTATTTGGAGGTATGTTCTATGGCACATTGCCCTAATTGCAACAGAAAGCTGCATTTCTGGAACATAAAAGCTGAGTGTCCCGACTGCGGCGTCAGCATTCCTAACTTTGAATGGGAAAAACGTCTTGAAGAAGATGCATATAAAAGAGAAGAGGCTTTTTTCAAAATGCACACTCTTTTCAAAAGAATCGGTTTTGCAGTTGCAGGTACTCCGCTTAGAATTGCAAGATTTGTTCTTGCTTTTCTTCCGATTATCGGCTATGTAGTTCCTCTTGCCAACCTTTCAATCGAACCTTCCGGTGCGCAAGCTCTTAATTTGAAAAACGCAAGCGTACTTACACTTTTCCTTAATAAGAGCGTTGATTTGAAAGCAGCCCTTTCACTTGTTTCAAACAGTGAATCAAAGCAAGCGGGCATTTTTGTTCTCGCGTCTTTAGGCGTTCTCGCTTTAAGTCTTTTGATCGGCGTCATTGCTTTCTTCCTCGTGCCTCTTGTCAATAAAAAGCCAAGAAGTCCTATTCATGCTGTTTTACATGCTCTTAGCATTATTTCCTATTCGCTTACACCGGTTATGCTTTCAAAGTTCTGTGCTGCTTATGCAGACTGCGGACTCGGGACTGTAACATGTTCAGTTGCATTCGGCACTTATATCGGGATCGCATTATTTGCCATTGCAATGATAGTTGATATTATTGTTGTTTCTACTCCGGTTGGTGAAAAAGATAACAAATATATTCCGGTCGATGATGAGCTTCAAAGACAATATGGAATTAATGCCGGCTTAATTGATGAAGATGAATACCCTCCCCAAAAGAAAGTTAAAGCAAAAAAAGCCTAAACATAACAAATAAGGCTGCCGATCGGCAGCCTGAATTTTTGCAGGGAAAAAGGAGGACTTACGCCCTCCCATTTTTTTAATTATTTAACTGTTGTTTCTTCTTCAACAGGAATCTCGGGAATATAACCCTCAAGTCTGTCTGCGAAATCACGAATAGCCTGAACAAGTGACTTAAATACTTCAACAACCTTTGCAAGTGCTGCCTGGATTGTTTCCATAACTTGATCGAACATTAGAATTTCCTCCTTTCATATAATAAAGAGAATGATTCCCTTGTTAATATCATAATACATCAATTCTTAATGCTTGTCAATATCTTTTAAACATAACTTAATAATTTATCTATATTTGTTTTTTGACAGGATTTTTTAATTAATTGCATTTTTTCATAGCATAATCAGTAAAATATTTTTAGTCAGATTGTGAAATCTCTCCTATATGCTTCATGTGTCATTTATCATTGAAATCAGATTCGGGACAGAGTTGCTGCCTTAAATTTTTTATTGTTGAAAACTGTAAAAAAGTGTATAATAAAGCTATATTTTGGTTTGAGGTGGTGCTTCTATGTTTGCAAAAATAAACAGCATTGGTCTTTTCGGTATGAACACATACAGCATTGGAGTTGAAATTTCAATTGAATCGGGGTTGCCCCGTTTTGATATTGTCGGTCTGCCCGATGTTGCAGTAAGTGAATCCAAAGAAAGGGTTCGTTCTGCGCTCAAAAACAGCAAATTTAACTATCCCGTTTCAAGAATAACAGTCAATCTTTCTCCTGCCGACAAGAAAAAGGAAGGTCCGGTTTATGATTTGCCTATTTTGATTGCCCTTATGCTTGCAACCGGACAGCTTCGCGCAGATACATCCGACAGCGCTTTCATCGGTGAGCTTTCACTTAGCGGCAAAGTCAGAAAAGTCAGCGGCGCACTGCCGATGGTTATTCACGCAAAGGAAACCGGTATAAAAAAGATGTATGTTCCGCTTGAAAACGCAAGTGAATGTGTTGTTGTTTCGGGGATTGAAATATACCCGGTTAAAACCGTTGAACAGTTGATAAAGCATCTTTCAGGGCAAGAAAAAATTGAAAAGGCAAGCAAAAGCTTTTACGGTGAATATACATACCCTGAGGAATTTATGCTTGATTTTGCTGACGTTAAAGGTCAATACCAAGTCAAACGTGCGCTTGAAGTTGCGGCGGCAGGCGGTCACAACACACTTATGATAGGCCCTCCCGGTTCGGGCAAAAGTATGCTTGCAAAACGTATTCCGTCAATTCTTCCCGATATGACATTTGAAGAAAGCCTTGAAACGACAAAGATTTTTTCAATTGCAGGAGCTCTCGGCGATAATATTTCTCTTATCAAATCAAGACCGTTTCGTGCGCCCCATCATACAATTTCTCCCGCGGGACTTTCGGGCGGCGGAAGGATACCGAGACCGGGTGAATTGAGCCTTGCACACCACGGCGTGCTGTTTCTCGATGAACTGCCCGAATTTCCGCGCCAGTCAATGGAAGTTCTTCGCCAGCCCCTTGAAGACGGACATATCACAATTTCAAGAGTTTCGGGTACTCTTACCTATCCGTGCGATGTTATGGTAGTTTGTGCAATGAATCCCTGCGCCTGCGGATACTACGGACACCCAACGAAAAAATGCACCTGTCCAAGCGGTGCGCCGGCAAAGTATCTTTCAAAAGTCAGCGGCCCTCTCCTTGACAGACTTGACATACATATTGAAGTTCCGCAGGTAGATTTCAAAAAGCTTTCTGATGATGAGTTTGCAGAAAGCTCCGCCGAAATAAAAAAGAGAGTAAATGCCGCACGAAAAATTCAGCAGGAAAGATTTTTCAAAACGGGAATAACCTGCAACGGCAAAATGACGCCAAACATGACAAGGCAGTTTTGCAAGCTTGACCAAAAGTCAAAGAATATGCTTGAAAAAAGCTTTGATGCTCTCGGACTTTCGGCAAGAGCTTATGATAAAATTTTACGTATTGCAAGAACTATTGCTGACCTTGACGCAAGCGAAAGAATTGAATATGAACATATAGCCGAAGCGGTTCAATACAGAAGCCTTGACAGAAAATTTTGGCGCGGGTAGTGTATTTGTTTGAACCATTCCAAGATTTTGGTTTTGCATAAAAGGCAGAAGCCAGATACTGATTTTTAATAGACTTAAAGCTCCGATGGTATTAGCCAAAGGAGCTTTTTATTTGCTTATTTGCTTTATCTGCTATGATATTGCTTTCACTAATGCCGTTTCATCGCATGAATAAGTGTGGTCAACAAATCATACAGACTGTTTGCCTTGAATAAGTCTTGTATTTTATCAAGTTTTTTATAAACGGATTATCCGTTTGATTATTTAACTCTGTAACCGTTGATAATTTTAACCGTTCTTACAACCGGGATCTTGCGGATCTCACCGCTCATTTTATCTCCGTCAAAAACAAACGTGCCTTCAAGTACTCTGCCGGGAACAAGAGATATTTCGCCTTTACCTGTAAGCGTTTTATCATCAACTTCAACAATTTCATTGAACTTGAATGTGGTATTTTTGAGATTTCCGGGAAGTTCAACATCAATCTTATATTCGCCGTTATTGTCCGCGATTGTAAATCTTACTTCTCCTCTTATCATTCTTGCAGTTGTTTTACCTGCCCATGTGCCAATACCTACCATTGTTTATTCCTCCAATCATTTAATATGTTCTTTACCGATTTCAATACCCTTTTCAAGCGCTTTCATATTAAGAGCAAGAATTTCGGGCTTCTTTTCTTTGAATTTATCTTCAAGCGAAGTTACAACGGTTTCTTTGTCAACGACACCTGTAGCTCCGATAAGAACACCGAGAAGAACTGTATTTGCGGCTTTAACTGTGCCGAGTTCTATAGCTATATCATCAACCGGCGCACTTATAACGGTTACGTCGTCTCGCTCAACAGCTTCTTTGATACGGCTTGAATTGACAAGAATGATGCCGCCTTTTTTTACACTTTTACCATATTTTGAAAGTGCAAGAGGATTCATTACTACAAGATTGTCACACCTTGTCGGAAGCGGAGAAATAATATCGTCATCGCTGATTACAACGGTGCATTTTGCGCTTCCGCCTCTCTGCTCCGGGCCGTATTCGGGAAGATAGGTGGAGTGTTTACCCATATCAATAGCCGTATGCGCAAGGGTTATGCCTGCCGACATAATGCCCTGTCCGCCTGCACCTGAAAAAACAAATGATTGCTTCATCTTTTAAACCTCCGTATCCTTGAAAATTCCCGGTGTGAAATACGGGATCGTGTTCGTGTTCATATATTCGAGTGTGTCAAGCGGCGAAAGCTTCCAGTTCGTCGGGCAGTTTGTAAGAAGTTCAACAAAAGTGAAGCCCTTTCCTGCCATTTGAAGTTCAAACGCTTTCTTGATGCCTTTTCTTGCGTCCGCTACGCCTTTAGGTGAATTAAGAGCATATCTTGCAACAAAGGCCGGAGCCTGCAAGGTTGAAATAAGCTCGCACATTTTAAGCGGATAACCCGTTGTCTGCGGATCTCTGCCGTAAATGGTTGTTGTTGTTTTCTGACCGATAAGTGTTGTAGGCGCCATCTGACCGCCGGTCATACCGTAGGTCTGATTGTTCGCGAAAATTACGGTGAAATTTTCACCTCTGTTTGCAGCCGACATAATTTCAGCAAGACCTATTGCGGCAAGGTCACCGTCTCCCTGATAGGCAAAAACAAGTCTGTCCGGGCTTGTTCTTTTTACACCTGTTGCAACAGCCGGCGCTCTGCCGTGAGCTGCGCCCAATATATCGCCGTTCCAGTAAAGAAGGTTAAGCGCTGAACAGCCGACTGAAACAACATTGAGAGAATTGTCATTCTGACCGAGTTCTTCAATTACATCTGCAACAAGTCTTGTTGCAAGAGAATGTAAGCAGCCCGGACAATATCCGCTTGGAGCTTTGTTAAGCGCTCCCGGTCTTTTATATGTTGCCATTACTGCTCGCCTCCTGTGACAATATTTTCAATAGCTTCATATACTCCGTCATCGTCAAGAAGAACACCGCCGCTTCTGCCGTATTCATATACCGGACAGCGTTCCATAACCTGAAGCTCGATATCTTCACGCATCTGAGCCGGAATTGTCATTTCTATGTCGATAATACCTTTTACCTTAGTGTAGTCAAGGTCATGTATAACTTTTTTGGGGAACGGGAAAAGTGTTATCGGGCGGATAAGGCCGATTTTGTGACCTTTAGCACGAAGTTCGATAATTGCCTCTTTTGCAACTCTTGCGGCAATGCCGTAAGCTACAACGACATATTCGGCATCTTCGAGCATATAGGTATCAACCTTGACATCATTCTCAGCCCAATCCTGATATACCATACCCATCACGCTGTTAAGCTGCTCAAGAATCGGTTCGGGATAAATTGGCGTTACGGTAACAGGTTCATCTCTGCCGTTTTCTCTTGAAAGACTCCAGTCATCCGTGCCTTCCTTTGTTACTTCTTTCATTGGAGGAAGCGTTACTTCTTCCATAATATTACCAAGGCAGCCGTCCATAAGAACAAGAACGGGATTTCTGTCTCTTTCGGC
>CANQLQ010000061.1 GCA_947624755.1 uncultured Clostridia bacterium
TGCTACTTCAAGCGTGCCTATTGTGTACATAACCGGCAGAAGAACACCAATTTATAACAAGGCCGGTAAAAAGATTTATCCCATGAGCAAAACGATCTCGGATGTAATTGATGAAAATATGGGGAAAATCATCACTGCAGCGCTGTCCAGCTACACGACCAAAAACTGGGACATTCTCGGAGACACCTTGTATAACCTCATTGAACCGCTGTTCAGAGACTTGCGCCTTGACAAAAACGGTGAAATAAAAAACGGTTCATATATTAAACAAAACGCAACTCCGAAAACCGATAAAGACGGAAAATACGAAATAATGCAGTTCAACTTTGAATACGACAGCCGAATCGATCCGTGGGAATCCGCCGCTTTGCTCAGATCTTATATTTCAAAGGTTTTGAAAGCTACAGGTAAGAAAAAGGTTCAGATTATCGGTCGTTGTATGGGCAGCGATATTCTTGCTTCTTACCTTGTAAGATATAAGAGCGACCCGAAGGTTGATACCGCAATCTTCTATGCCCCCGCCTGCAACGGTATCCTTATTGACAGCGCACCTTTTGCCGGTAAGATTGAGTTTGACGGAGAATCATTGAAGAAATATCTCTCAAAGAGTAACTCCAATTCGGACGAGGAATTTGAAGGTCTGCTCAAAAGCTTCAGCAAATTCTTTAACAATATTTCGGGAGATTTGGGCGCAAGCATTGCAAACTCGCTTTTTGAACAGGCGGGCGAGAAAATCCTTCCGAGACTCCTTCTTGCAACCTATGCGACAATGCCGGGTTATTGGGCAATGATCAGCGACCAGTACTATGAAGATGCAAAAGATTATGTCTTTGGAAAGAACATTAATCAGTATGCAGGTCTTATAAAGAAAACCGACAATTATCACTATAATGTTCAGAAAAAGCTTCCGTCCGTTCTTAAAACACTTAAAAAGAACGGAATGAAGATAAATGTAATTTCAAAATACAATGTTGATTTTGACCCGATTTATGAAGGCTGTACTCAGCAGGGCGACGGCTGGATCGAAACCAAGAACAGTTCATTCGGAGCAACTGCGGCAAACAAGGGAAAAACTTTCTCGGCTTCTTACCTTAAAATTCTTGCAAACAGCGGCCTTGCAAACTATATTTCTGGCGACAAAATGATCGACGCTTCGACCTGCCTTTTCCCTGACTATACCTTCTTTTTAAAGAACAATGCGCATACTACATGGGCGTCGGTTGTCAACAAGCTTCTTTTGGCAATCTGCAACAGCTCATCGCAGTTTACAGTTAACAGCAACAAGAATTATACACAATTTATGCTTTACAAGAGCAATACATTGACCCCGCTTTCAAATTATAAGGAAATTCTTAATCCTAAGGTAAAAACGGTTAAGCTTTCAAGCACTCAACTCGATTATACCGGAAAAGTAAGAAAACCGTCCGTAATTGTAAAAGATACAAGTGGCAAAACTCTTGTTTCCGGTACGGATTATACTGTAACGTATCCGAGCGGAATGAAGAAAATCGGTACTTATAAAGTTACCGTAAAATTCAAAGGTCTTTATAAAGGTACCCCGAGCAAAAAACTCAGCTACAAAATTGTTCCGGCAATGCCTGTTGTAAAAACAAAAGTTTCGGGAACAACGGTGACCCTTTCCTGGTCTGCGGTCAAGGGCGCAACTTCTTACAGGGTATACAGTTATAACTCAACTACAAAAAAATATACGAGACTGACTATAACAAAGAATACCAAGTACAAAATTAAAGGGCTTAAATACGGAAAGACTTATAAATACTGCGTAAGAAGCTACGCACAAGTTTCAAAAAAGGATTATGCCAGCACAAAATATCCCATTCACACTATCTATATGAAACCGGGAAAACCGACCGTAACCGGTGTTGCAGGTTTGAGAGCGGCAAAGCTTAAATGGAAAGCTGTAACCGGAGCAAAGGGATATCAAATTTACAGATCAAACTCAAAAAGCGGAACATATCGCAAAATTAAAACTGTAACCAACGGAAAAACAACAACCTACACCAATAGTTATTTGTTCTCAGGCAAGACGTATTACTACAAAATCAGAGCTTACCGAGTTGTTTCGGATGAAAAGCTTTATGGCTCGTTTTCATCGCCGGTGACAGTAAAAGTTAAATAAAATTAAATAAAAAATAAAAACGCAGAAGATGAACCGATTATCTTCTGCGTTTTGCTTTTCTTATATATTATGAAAAATAAGAAGTTGAGACAACTCCATGTGGCTGTACAAAAAAGTTTGAATTTTATGAGACATTTGCCAAAAACACGCATTTGCCAAAAAAATAATTTTCAATAGCAATTTTTGATTGTTTAGTCATCCGAAACGGTAGGTGTGTTTTTGAATGAAGGGTCAACCGCCGGCTGTTTGTCAGGAAAAGCTTTGTTTCCGTGTTGTTTAGTGATTTGTTCCAAACGCTTTACGTCAATAAGCTGCTGGAGCAATCTTACCGCTTCGGCAATTCCGCGAAAAAGAACTGCAAGGAGTATTGCGGCAATGAATACAATTGAAAAATAAACAAATTTGAGATTATCAACGGAATTTGCATAGACAAGGCCAACTATAATACCGAGTGCGAAAACTGCAATCGAACAAATATTCAGCAGACTTGCAACTGCATTTCTCGAATATTCTCTTATGCCTGCCGAAGCTTCGATCAGAGCCTCATATTCCTCATCGGTAACAATAAGAGGAACCTTTTTTTTGCCGGATTTCTTTGATTCGGAAATTCCCCATTCGGCAAGGTCAGAGGCCTTCTTTTTATTGTACTCGTCCTTTTGCTGCTGACGAAGCTGTGCAAGCTTGTCTTCTACAGGTTTAATCATATAAAAAAGCCCTTTCATTATAAAATTTGCAATATTATATAATCATAATTATATTGTATATTTATCATCTTATCACATTTAAAAAGAATGTTCAATAGCTGAAGCAAAAATTTACAGTTTTATGATAAATTGTAATAATAATTTATACCTAAAATATTACAAAAATTCCATAACAGAAACTACCAGCAAATTATTCTGACTTTTGTGGTATAATCAAAGCTATGGACGTACCCGTAATCAGGACTTGCTCACATTACGATTAAGAACTTATCCTAAGCGGTGAATCCATATGAGATCTCATTGATTTTCAAGTCGGTTATGACTACTCAAAAAAGCCAAGGAATCATTGCCGACATATTTTTCTTGGAGGTAAAAATGAAAAAAATATTAAGTCTTGCACTTGTTATAGTTTTGACGTGTACTCTTTTTATGTATAACTTACAAATTGCCGGTGCGGCAAATTCATCTTCTGTTGCTGGCAAAGTTACTACCCAATCAACAAATCTTAATGTTAGACAAAAGGCGAGTACAAACTCTCAGGTTATAAAAACGCTGAAAAACGGCACATGGATTACGCTTATTTCTAAAAGCGGAAATTTCTGGAAGGTAGAATATGCGTCCGGCAAATACGGCTATTGCCACAAGAATTATATAAAAGAAAGAGCGGCAAGCTATGCTATGTATGTAAACACCAAACAGGGTGTGCTCAACGTCAGGAAAGGGAAGGGTACTTCCTATGATATCAAAGCGACTCTCAGTCGCGGAAAATGCGTTGTAGTGCTTGAAAAGGATTCATCGTGGAGCAAAATTCTTTATAACGGAACTTCAACAGGATATGTAAGCTCGGCTTACCTGTCCTCGGAAAAACCGTCCTCATATTCAAAAATTACACTTAATGTGCCTTTGTATAAGCAGACGGACTCAAAATGGAAAAGCATTAAAATAGGAACTCAGGGCGATACCATAGGCTCTTCGGGCTGTACAACAACGTGTCTTGCGATGTCGGAATCTTTTCGTAAGGGAACTTCGGTAACGCCGGACAAAATGGCGGCAAAGTTAAGCTACAGCGAAAGCGGAATGCTTTATTGGCCGACTGATTATAAAACGCAGCTTGTTTCAAAGACGAACTATCTTGACGTTATATATTCGGCTTTAAAAAGCGGTAAACCCGTAATTTTCGGCAGTAAAAAATCGAACGGCTCACAGCATTGGGTCGTTGTTACAGGATATAAGGCAGGCTCGGCTTCGCTTAAAGCGAGCGATTTTACAATTAACGATCCCGGCGCAAGCAGAACGGTTCTTTCAGAATTTATTTCGGTTTATCCCGTAGTTTACAAAGTCGCTTATTGGTCGTAATAAGAATATTGTTTTTCGATTTAAAAAGGCAGTTTGCTTCGGTGAACGGCCTTTTGAATATTTTTAATAATAGAGAAAAATGATGAATTTTTCAGAGTATTACAAATATAGTTTAACTGTTTAGAAATGGGAATTGCGAAGAAAACTTTAAAAAAATTAATAGATATCTATTGACGCTGACAATAAAATATGCTAAAATTTAACCCACATAAAAGATAAGCCTTAGACTTATTGATATGAATTTAGGAAAGGAGATACATATCATGGCAGATGTAGTTACAACAGCAGCAGTAGTAGAAGAAGAACCCGCAAAGGATCCTATTACAGCATGGTTCGAGGAATTCATTGCTCATATTAAGGCAGTTATTACAAAACTTCTCCTTAAGCTTGGTATTAAAGTAGAACTTTAATATAACAAAAAAAGAAATGCTTGAAAGACGGGCATTTCTTTTTTGTATAAATTGTTAATTTTTTGTATATTTTTTATATTCTAAAAATTATTTTTACTAAAATGCATAAAATATATTGACTGTAGTAAAAAAAAGTAATATACTTAAGATACATAAAAAGTAAACCGTAGGTTTACCGATATAAATTTGAGAAAGGAGATACATATCATGGCAGATGTAGTTACAACAACAGCAGCAGTAGTAGAAGAAGAACCCGCAAAGGATCCCGTTACAGCATGGTTCGAAGAATTCATTGCTCATATTAAGGCAGTTATCATGAAGCTTCTTATTAAGCTTGGTATCAAGATTATGCTTTAATTTGCGACTTTAGGGAAAGAGCCTGCTTGGCAGGCTCTTTCTATTTTAGAAGAAGTTTATACCGATCCTCAATAAAAATCAATATTTGTCAGCCGGGTTGGAAATAGGAAAGTATTCTCTGCGCCGTTTTTTTGACTGATGAGAAAAATTCTTACCGCTCGGTACCAACTTTTAAATGAAGATTAAAATTAGCACGCATGGCGTGCGGCAATTACGCGGCGGGCATCGGCGGACATAGTCCGCAGGAATTACGCGGCGGACATCGTCCGCAGGAGTTACGCGGGATAGAAATTATATAAAAATATATTTTACACCGCGAAAACACTTTGTCTCTAATTTGGAAGTATATTTTTATGTTCCAAAAATCTAAGGTAATACTTTGTGTATTAACGGGAATTTTTGGGCAAAATGACGGAATAGTTTACCGTTAAGCAGGACAGCTTGTATTAATCAGTGATTCCTTAAGCCCTAAACGTGATTTAATCAGCGCTTACTTAGAAAAAATTTTGAGAAAAAAGAGCCGGTTTGGATTTTTTTAGTTGACAATTTAACTGCTTTTTATTATAATTATATATGACCATAGCCAAAGGCTAATACTCTTAAACGGAGGATTTGATATGAAAAGAACATTATCTATTTTTATTTCTCTTGTAATGATGTTTTCCTGTTTTGCAATCTGTTTGTCAGCAAACGCAGTTGATTACTCAACTCCCGCTTGCAGATGCGTTGAACACACAGATGGCCCCGAAGGCTGTCATTGCTGCATTTATTGTCCTAACCTTGACATGGATTATGTTACGGACTGCAAAATTGACCTGTACGGCAACCTTGACATGAAGCGTGTCGGTTATTGCATTGAAGACGGAAAACTTGTCCGTTGTGAAGAATGCACAGGTGTATATCCTTGCAATTGCGGACATGACTGCTGTCATCCGTGCCTTGACCACCATCTTTTTCAGGTCGGCGGCTGCACTTGCTGTGTAGAATGCCCTCAGCTTAACGAAAAAAATCTTAAAATTACAAACTGCGTTAAAGACGAAAACGGAAACCTCGACAAATCCAAACTCGGAATGTGCTATGATATTGTAGACGGTGAAAAGGTTTATGTTGAATGTGATAAATGCACAGGTGTTTTCCCCTGCGACTGCGGTCACGACTGCTGCCATCCGTGCTTTAACCATGTAGAAGAAAAGGATGCTTGCGGCTGCTGCGTCGTCTGCCCGTACCTTAATCCTGAATATCTTAAGACACTTACAAGATGCGTTCAGGACGAATACGGCAAACTTGACGCTGAAAAATTCGGCACCTGCATTGACGAAAACGGCAATAGAGTTCAGTGCGATGAATGCACAGGAATCTGGCCTTGTACCTGCGGACATCCTTGCTGCAGTGTGAATGAAAATATTGAAGACGATAACGGTCACAACAACGACCCGATTCTCAGCGAAGACCAGCAGGAAAACTTTACTTCGGCTTTCCAGAACTTCCTTAAGAGCGTAAAAGAGTTCTTCGACAACTTTTTCGATGTAATTTTCAGACTTCTTGGAATTAGAAATTGATTTTGTGTAAAAACCGCTGAGTTTATTCAGCGGTTTTTTAAGAGTACGCTGATTTAATCAGAGCTTCCTTAGGAAGCAAGGTTTGTGTCAGGCGTATTAGCCGTGCTTGAATCAAAGATTTTTATAAAAAAGTTAAAATTAATATTGACATTTGATTGTTAATATTATAAAATATAAGCGTGAAAGAATAAATGAAGATTTATGGGAGGGATTATCAATGAAAGAAATAATATCAGAAGTTCTTGACAAGTTTTGGAAGTTTATTTGGAAAACAACCTATTCATTCGTATCTTGGGCATTGGATGATTCACAAGTTGATGTCCCGGACGAAAACATAGAATAAGTTGACAGAGAGGTTGCAAAAGGCGGCCTCTTTTTTTCGCAATATTTTTGGTAAGTATATATAATGTGAATTTCGCTCACTGCGGTGAGTGACAAAAAGCTCTGCTCTTGGAACTCGCAAGATATTAAGGAAGCTTGACCAAAATTTTTGTGATGTTATAAACAAAGTTGTTTCGCGGTGTAAAATTATAATTTTATATAATTTCTATCCCGCGTAATTGCCGCACGCCATGCGTGCCCGCGTAACTTTTGCGGACGATGTCCGCCGAAAGGTGAGAATATGACCAACCCAAAGCTTAGACAATTGCGTGAAAAATCAATGAAGCTGCCGCTTTCTCCCGGCGTTTATATAATGAAAAACAAAGCAGGTAAAATTATATATATCGGCAAGGCTAAAGCGCTGAAAAACCGTGTGAGTCAGTATTTTGGTTCACCGAACGGACATAGCATTAAGGTTAGAAAAATGGTCGAAAACGTTGACGATTTTGATTATATCCTGACCGACAGCGAGTTTGAAGCCCTTGTTCTTGAATGCAGTCTTATAAAACAGAATATGCCAAAATATAATATTCTTCTCAAAGACAGCAAGGGGTATAGCTATATCAAAATAACGCCGAACCCGTGGGGCAATATTTCAGCCTGTTTTCGTAAAGATGACGAAAAGGCAAGTTATCTCGGCCCTTATACAGGGAACTTTTCCGTAACAAATGCGGTTGACGAAGCGAAGGAAATTTTTAAGCTCCCAACCTGTTCAAAGGTTTTTCCGCGCGATATCGGAAAAAGCCGCCCTTGTCTGAATTACTTTATTTCACGATGCTGCGCACCATGTGCAAGGAAAATCAGCGAGAGGGAATATGAAGAAAATCTTGCCGAAGCAATCGAGTTTATAAAAGGCGGCAGTAAAAAAACGCTCGCTTTGCTTAATGAACGTATGCTGAATGCTTCGGAGAATCTTGATTTTGAAAAAGCGGCAATTCTGAGAGATAAAATCAGCGCTATAGAAAAAATTTCAAGCAAGCAAAAGGTTGTCTGCCATAACGCAAAAAATCAGGACGTTTTTGCTGTTGCTCAAAGCAGTGAGAGGGCTTGTCTTGCCGTGCTGAACTTCAGAGGGGGCTTGCTTTGCGGCTCGGATCACTTTATTTTTGAATCGTCGGAAAGTCTTGAAAATACAAGAAACGAGCTTGTGACTTCGTATTATATGATGAACCGTGACATTCCGTCAAAAATCATTGTTGACGGTGAAATTGCCGACGCGGAACTTCTTACAAGATGGCTCGAAGAAAAGCGGGGAAAGAAAACCGAAATTACAATTCCGCAAAGAGGGGAAACGGCTAAGCTTATTGAAATGTGCCTTAGCAACGCTTCTCAAAAGCTCGGCGAATATCTTGGAAGAAGAGGTACGGAAACGGCGGCTCTTGATGAACTTGCAAAAATACTCGGCCTTTGCAAAACGCCGGAGTATATCGAATCTTATGATATTTCCCATACCGCCGGGGCTGATAATGTTGCCGGAATGGTTGTTTTCAAAAACGGCAGACCGTTCAAACAGGCTTATAAGCGCTTTTCAATCAAGGGCTTTGACGGTCAGGACGACTACGGCTCAATGCGTGAGGTCATAAGCCGAAGACTTAACCGATATGTTGAAGAAAAAGATACCGGCAGCACTTTCGGAATATTGCCCGACCTGATTTTGCTTGACGGCGGTCAGGGTCAGGTCAATGCGGTTTTGCCGGTTATTGAAGCATTTGGACTTGATATTCCGGTTTTCGGTATGGTCAAGGATAACAAGCACAGAACAAGGGCGATAGCTTCGGGCGGTAATGAAATTTCAATAAGCGACGGACGCAGAGTTTTTACGCTTATTTCAACCATTCAGGAAGAAGTACACCGTTTTGCAATAAGTTATCATAAACAAAAGCACAGTAAAAACTCAATTGCGACAAAGCTTACCGAAATTGAAGGGATCGGAGAAAGAAAAGCGGCGATCCTTCTTAAGACTTTTAAAACGGTTTCAAAGCTTAAAGCGGCAAGCCGGGAAGAGCTGATTCAGGTCAAGGGCATATCAAAAAAAGATGCCGAAAATATTGTAAAATATTTTGCTGAAAAGTGAAATTAAATAAGCTGTCGCAGCAGGGTCGACCTCATTTGGTTGCACCTACTGCGACATTCTCTATTTTTTGTGTGATTTTTGGTTTGAGCTTTTTTGTTGTAATTTGTGAAAATTATTGGCTTTGACTGCCGTCGGCGAACTTTTCTTTTGAAAGAAAAGTTCCAAAAGAAACATGCTGACGTACGG
>CANQLQ010000062.1 GCA_947624755.1 uncultured Clostridia bacterium
TACAGACTAAGACAAAAAAGAACAAAGTATAATTTGGAAAAAACCAACCTTTACAACAGGCTTTATCCTGAGGCACACACCGCATTTTCCCTTTATGTCGCAACTAAGATAAAAAGAAACAAACTTACCACAGGGGAGATAAAGCAGAAACCGGTCTATAGGCGAAGCGACCCGCTTTGAACGCTTTGCGTTCAAACGGTTGAGCGCAACCGTACGTCAGCAATGTTTCTTTTGGAACTTTTCTTTCAAAAGAAAAGTTCGCCGACGGCAGTCAAAACCGATAATTTGTACAAATTAAAGAATCAACGCAAAAGCACTTTGTCACTAATTTGGAAGTATCTTTTTATGTTGCGAAAATCTAAGGCAATACTTATGTATTAACGAGAATTTTTGGGCGAAATGACGTAGTAATTTACCGACAAGCATGGCTGCTTGTATCTTAGATAATGAGAAAAAGAGTGAAGTTTTATGACTAAGGAAAAAACCGTTGATGTCGAAAGCCTGCTTTGTCTTGCGCTCGACATCGGTAAAAGTATGATAAAATGCGGTGCGGAAATCAGCCGTGTTGAAGAAACGATTATACGAATCTGCTGCGCTTTTAATATGAAGCAGACCGAAGTTTTTTCAATTGTTTCAATGATAACCGTCACGACCTATGACGAAAACGAAAAATCCTATACCCAGTCAAGACGAACCTATTCCCATTCCACAAATCTCGGAAAGCTTGAAAAGCTCAATGCACTTTCAAGAGAAATTTGTGAAACAAAGTGCGACATTTCTTATGCAAAAGAAAAGCTTCTTGAAATCAACAGCGAAAAGAGCGTTTTTCACGTCACGGCGCTTATCGGGCATATTCTCGGCGCAAGTGCGTTCACCGTATTCTTTGGCGGCTCGATTCTTGATGCGCTTGCCGCAATGCCTATCGCCGTGGTAATTTATCTTATGAATACATTCATAAAAGCCCGCGGAATGAACAAATTGTTTTATACTGCTCTTTGCTCTGCAATATCGGGGACGCTCGCCTTTGTTTTTGCAAAAATCGGTTTTGGCAATGACCCGAATATGATAATGATAGGCGATATAATGCTTATAATTCCGGGCCTTATGCTTATCAACTCCGTTCGTGAAATGCTTTGCGGAGACATTATGTCAGGGCTTCTTCGTATGATTGAATCAATAATTATTTCGGCGGCAATTGCCTGCGGTTTTGCCGTTCCGATTCTTATTTTTGCAAAACTGGGGTGGTAAGAATGGATTTAAGACAAGCTGTGATAACCATTCTTTCGGGAATTGTCGGAACGCTCGGCTTTTCGCTCGTTTTCCGAATGAACAAGAAAAAAATAATCTGGGCGGTAATCGGCGGCGCGTTTACCTGCGTTGTTTATGTTGTATGCTGCCGTTTCTTTTCGCATGAATTTTTTCAAAATGTTTTTCCCGCTCTTTTCTGTGCGGCATATTCCGAAATTTTCGCAAGGCTTACAAGGTCGCCCGCAACGCCTTACATTGCCTGCTCAATAATTTCACTCGTTCCGGGAAGCAAGCTTTTTTACACTATGTATTATGCCATTACAAGCGATATGGAAAACTTTCGCACGACTCTTTTTCAAACCTTCAGAATTGCAGCGGGTCTTGCTGTCGGCATAATTGTCGTGTCGGTAATTATCCGCGAAGTAAACTACAACAAATTCAAAAATATCTATGACGTTGAATAAAAGGACAATCAGCCAAACAAGGATGAAAGATATTTTTTGGGCGTTATGCCATACTGCTCTTTAAAGCACTTAATAAAATAGCTTTCGGAGCAAAATCCGAGATAGTATGCAACCTCTGAGGTTGCATATTCTTTTTGAAGCATCTGCTTTGCCGCTTCAAGACGCCTTTCTTTTATGTATGACGTTACGGTCTGACCGGTTGTTTTTTTAAAAAGAGAAGAGAGATAGTCGGGAGATATTTCGCAAACTCCCGAAAGAGTATCAAGCGAAAGCTTATCGTGAAGGTTTGCGTTTATGAAACGGATACACTTTCTTATTGAGTTCGGATAGCCTGTCTTTTCCTTGCTTTTTGCGACAAGCCGGGTTAAATCTATGCAGGCGCTTTTTAGAAAAACAAAAATTTCTTCGGTAGTATTCATGTGGTCAATTTTGTAAATTGCTTTATCGGAATAGTTATATGCCGTAGTTTCATCAAGTCCGCCCGAAATTGCATATCTAATTGCAAGTGTAATACAGCAAACGGCCCAGTATTTCATCTGACGGATCGGGTCATCGCTCATTTTGCCGGTGATAACGCTTTGAGAAAGCAGGCGGTGCATCATTTTTTCCGCCATTTCGCAGTCGCCGTTTTTTATACAGCCGTAAAACATAACTTCGGTTTCAAAAGCTGTATGAGTAATTGAGTTTTCCCGTTCATAAAATATTTCACTTTTGTCAATGACTTTGATTTTATCAACATCTTTTATTTTATTAATGTAACTCACCTCCCACGCACGCATGGCATGTGCGATATGTTCTTTAAGGAAGCACTGATTAATCCCGATACTTGGAATAAATATGCATTTCCTTTTTTAAATAATATCATAATTTTTAAAGTCAAACAACGGTTTTGTTATATTTTTCACGAAAAAATTATATAAATAGCTCAACTTCTCTTGTAAAATTAAATCATATTAAACTCAGAGGTGAAAATACATGAAACATTCGGAAATTGTATCAAAAATGACCCTTGAACAAAAGGCAAACTTTGTTTCGGGTTACGACTATTGGCATCTTGAAGAATGTCCGGAGCTTGGACTTAAGAAAATTATGATAACCGACGGTCCGAGCGGACTTCGCAAAAAGAACGAAAAAGGCGACGGTGTAGGTCTTGGCAACTCTGTTCCGGCAACCTGCTTCCCGAGTTCGGCAACAACAGCCTGTACATGGGATACCGAGCTTCTTTATCAGCAGGGTATTGCGCTTGCGAAGGAATGTCTCAAAGAAGAAGTTTCCGTTCTTTTAGGACCCGGCACAAACATTAAACGTGCGCCGACTTGCGGACGTAATTTTGAATATTTCTCCGAGGATCCGGTTCATGCCGGCAAATGTGCGGCGGCTTGGATAAACGGCGTTCAGAGCATGGGTGTAGGAACATCGCTTAAACACTTTGCCTGCAACAGCCAAGAGGCTTACCGAATGGTAGTAAACGAAGTTATTGACGAAAGAGCAATGAGAGAAATTTATCTCACCGCCTTTGAAATTGCCGTCAAAGAAGCACAGCCGTGGACAATTATGAACGCATACAACCGCATAAACGGCGTTTATGCTTCGGAAAGCGACCTTCTTCAGCAGAAGATCGCAAGAGGCGAATGGGGCTTCAAAGGTCTTTTTGTAACTGACTGGGGCGCATCGGTTGACCGTGTACCCGGTCTGTATGCAGGTACCGATCTTGAAATGCCTTCAAGCGGAACTCTCAACAAGGAAAAAATTATTGCCGCGGTAAAAAGCGGTGAACTTGACGAATCTGTTCTTGACGAAAGAGTTGACACGGTTGTCGACCTTATTCTAAAATCAATGCCGGCTCTTGAAACAAAGCATGACTTTGACAAAGACGAACATCACGAAATCGCAGCCAAAGTAGCACAGTCGGCAATGCAGCTTCTCAAAAACGAAGACAATATTCTTCCGCTTAAAAAAGGCGCAAAGGTTGCGGTTATCGGTGAAATGGCTAAATCTCCTCGTTATCAGGGCGCTGGTTCATCTGTTGTAAATCCGCTGAAGCCGGTTGAAAATGCAGTTGACAACCTTATAAAGCTTGGGGTTGATGTTGATTATGCCCAAGGCTATGAAAAGAGCAAGGACGAAGTAAACGAGGCTATGTTCGCTCAAGCCGTTGAAAAAGCAAAGAATGCAGATGTTGTTCTTGTTTTTGCCGGGCTTACCGAAGAATTTGAAGGTGAGGGCTATGACAGAGTAAATATCGAAATGCCGAACTCCCATAACGAGCTTATTTCAGCCGTTGCAAAGGCAAATTCTAATGTTGTCGTTGTTCTTGCCGGCGGTTCTGTTATCAGAATGCCGTGGATTAATGAAGTAAAAGGTCTGCTCAATACCGGTCTTGCAGGTCAGGCAAGCGGACTTGCAGCCGCAAGAATCCTTGTAGGCGAAGTTAACCCGAGCGGTAAAACCTGCGAAACCTATCCGCTTACATATGAAGATAATCCGACTTTCGGCAACTATCCCGGCGGTCCTGTTACGTCAGAACACAGAGAATCGGTTTATATCGGTTACAGATATTATGACAAGGCTAAGAAAGACGTTCTTTTCCCGTTCGGGTTCGGTCTTTCATATACAAAGTTTGAATACAGCGACCTTAAGCTTTCGGCAGACAGCATAAAAGATACCGACAAGCTTGAGGTAAGCTTTAAAGTTAAGAATATCGGTGATGCAGCCGGCGCTGAAGCAGCTCAGCTTTATGTTGCCGACAAGAAGTCAACAATTTTCCGTCCGGAAAAAGAACTCAAGGAATTTAAAAAGGTTTATCTTGAGGCGGGCGAAGAAAAGGAAGTTAAACTTACCCTTTGCAAAAGAGCGTTCGCTTTCTTCAACGTCAACTGCCATGACTGGTGCGTAGAAAGCGGTGAATTTGATATTCTTGTCGCTTCTTCAAGCCGTGACATCAGACTTTCCGCCACGGTTTATGTTGAGTCAACCGACACTTGCGAAATTCCCGATTACAGCAAAACCGCACCGAACTATTACGGTGATGTGACAAAAATCAGCCGTGACGATTTTGCCGCCGTTTACGGTGAACTTCCGTCAGAAAAAAGAGATCTGTCCCAAAAAATCGACGTCTACTGCTGTCTTGACGATGCAAGGAACACAAAATGGGGAGGAAGAATTTGCAGGCTCATAAGCAAAATTATGGGCGGCTTCGGTTCAGATGCAAACGGTGACGGCAAGATGCTTGCCGCAATGGCGACCCAGATACCGATCCGCAACTTTATTGCAATGTCAATGGGTGTGTTCACTCCCAAAATGGCGGACGGACTTCTTGCAATTCTCAACGATGACGAATCTTCGCTCAAGGGACTCGGCAAGATTCTTGCAGGTATTCCAAAAGCAATTACAAAGCTTCCCTCACTTATTAAGTCGATTTGATTTGGGGCGGTTTTTGGTAATAAAAAACATTTGTCAATAGGGAGTATCGGCAATTCATATTAAAGAAAGTTTTTCTTATGAAATCGTGAGATATATTGAGTTTTTAACGATAATATGCTATTATTTAGACAACCCATTTTTATGTTTTACGCTTTGTATAAAGAGAGGATAAACAATGGCTGTTTGTTATAATAATTTGTGGAAACTTCTTATTGATAAAAATATGAATAAGACTGAACTAAAAGAAGCGGCAGGTATCAGTTTTAATGTTATGGCTCGAATGGCAAAAAACGAGTCAATATCTTTTAAAAGTATTGAGAAAATATGTGATGCTTTGCAATGTAATATAGGAGACATTATTGAAGTTGTTCAGGAAAATAAAAATAATGTTTCAGCAAAAGTTTTTTCCACGATAGAACTTTTTGCAGGAGCCGGCGGGTTAGCTCTTGGTATTGAAAAAGCAGGATTTAATACTATTGGACTTATTGAATTAGATAGAGATGCTGCCGACACATTGAGGCGCAACCGTCCGAATTGGAGAGTTATTAATGATGACATAGCTAATATCTCCTGCCTTGACTTAAAGGAATACTTTGGACTTGACGAGGGAGAACTTGATTTATTGTCAGGAGGCGCACCGTGTCAAAGCTTTTCATACGCAGGAAATCGTTTGGGTTTGGAAGATGCCCGGGGAACTCTTTTCTATCATTACGCAAAATTTTTAGATCAGTTACAGCCTAAAATGTTTTTGTTTGAAAATGTGAGAGGACTGCTTACTCATGACCGAGGTCGTACTTATAAAACAATTACTCAGATATTTGAAAGCACAGGATATACAATTGACAAAAAAGTATTAAATGCTTGGGACTACGGTGTTGCACAAAAGAGGGAAAGATTAATAACAATAGGTATTCGTAATGACTTGAAAAGCAAAATCTCCTATGAATTTCCTACTGCACATAAGTATAAACCCGTGCTTAGAGATGTTTTGCTTGACTGCCCCAAAAGTGAAGGAACATCATATTCTGAATATAAACGAAAAATTTTTGAGATGGTTCCGCCCGGCGGCTACTGGCGTGATATTCCAGAAGATATTGCAAAGGAATATATGAAAAGCTGTTGGTATATGGAAGGTGGAAGAACAGGCATATTAAGAAGATTAAGTCTTGACGAACCCTCTCTTGCTGTTTTAACCTCTCCAAGTCAAAAGCAAACAGATCGGTGTCATCCATTAGAGGCTCGGCCGTTTACGATTAGGGAGAATGCTCGTTGTCAGAGTTTCCCTGATGATTGGCAATTCTGCGGAAGTGTTGGCTCACAATATAAACAGGTAGGTAATGCTGTTCCTGTGAATTTGGCTTATGATATAGCTGTTAAAATCAAAGAAGCATTGGAGTGTCTATGATGTGGAATTTATCTTTTATTAGTGAGAAAGACTTTACAAATCATGTTAAAGCAACTATTGAAAAATATGGTGAAAAACTTGAATCTTTCGATTTAAAAAGGTTTAACAAAAATATTATAGATCCAATAAAGTTGATTTTTGATAAGACCGTTTATCATTTGTCTTGGGAAGAAATTGTTAGTAACGAGATTTTTCGTCAAAGAGACAAATCCAATAATAATGATATTGGCTATTTTCATCAACGCATTTTTCAATATATAAAAAACTGTCGTGTTCCGGCTAACGGTGAGGAAGGTGGTTGGGATATTATCTTTGAAAATGAAAATTCAATAGAAATACCCGGTGCCGGATCGGTACATACTATTTATGTTGAAATGAAAAATAAGCATAATACTATGAACTCAGCTTCAGCAGGAAAAACCTTTATAAAAATGCAGAACCAGTTGTTAAATGATGATGACTGTGCTTGTTTTCTTGTGGAGGCTATTGCTCAACGTTCACAAAATATAAAATGGGAAACAACGGTTGACAAAAGAAAAGTAGGGCATAAGCTAATACGAAGAGTGAGTCTTGATAAGTTCTATGCGTTAGTTACAGGGCAGGAAAATGCTTTCTATCAAATGTGTATGGTACTTCCGTCTGTTATAGAAAAGGCTGTTAAAGAACTTGACGAAAGTATTGTTCCTCATGATACTGTAATTGATGAATTAAAAGCGCTGGCAGTAAAACAGAATATTGAATCAGAGGACATGGCGATTGCGATGGCTGCTTATATGCTTGGATTTGGTACATATAATGGCTTTAATTAAATAAAAATTTTATGTTCGTTTTAGAACCAAATAAAAATATTTTATGTTTTATAGGTTTTTTCACAAACCCTTTACAAAAAAAGAAGCAGGTTATTTCAGCGGCCTGCTTCTTATAATTTTATAATTTTTATTGCAATTAGTCAGGACACTTTCCTCTTTTTTTACGTCTTACTTAGTGAAACCGGTTTTAATAACAGATGAGAGTAAAAGTGATGTTAAAAACTATACGCAGGCTTATTTGAAATAAACAGCGGCTCTATGCTCTAATGGGGTTTTGCTTTATTATCCAGATATCCGAGCGAACATTATCATCTTAGAAACTATAAAAGAAAGAAGGAAAAACCATGTCAAAAATTATGAATCAGGCATTTTTAGATTTAAGAAACTTTAGCCCCGAAGCGCTGAAAAAAATCAGGTCAATAACAAATGTTGCGTCTATAGCGCTGCCTGAAAATCCAACCCCTGAATTTTCAGAAGCTTATGCGTCAATAAAAAAAACAAATGTGGCAAGCGAATTTATCATTCCGGATAACGCTTGTGTTTTTAACGGTATGACTAACCTTACAAAAGAAGATGTTGTAAAAGACAGTACTATAGTTTGTAACGGTAGTTTGGTTGTAAGAGATATACCAAAAGAAATGAATATAAGGCTTATAGTCAACGGTTCTTTAATAAAAACCCGGAATGTTTTTGCAGAGATTATAAAGATAAACGGTACGGTCCTCGAAATAGACGATGACGTTAAGCTGATTATGGCTTTGCAAGAGCTTATTATTGACAAGAATTTTATAAACAATTTAACCGAAAAAACGGCAATAATTAATTGCGGCAAGGTGTATATTGATAATGAAATTACCGACACAGACCTTCGCTCAAAGGGTATAGTATTTTATAATATCGGAAAGCTCACAGCCAAAAAAGAGCTTCATGGATATATTCAGGCAAACAGTAATTATGTCGGTGTTCTGCTTACACCTAAAGCGGATAATAAGAAAGAAAGAAAGTTCAGGAAATTAAAGCTTTGGTGGAAATAAAATGAAGTCATTTTCAGGAGAGCTGTTTGAAGAGCTGTGGGATAAATACAACCGAAAAATATACCGGTATTTTCGGAGGCAGTTTGACGATAGTACGGCGGAAGATTTATGTCAGCAAACGTATTTGAATGTTTGGCGTTATATTTCCGTTTATTCCGGCAGTCATATAAACAATAAAAAGTCATGGCTTTTTGCAATTGCAAAAAATGTTAAAAATGACCATTTAAGGGATATGTCCTTGCATTCTATGAATTTTAATTACGGAAATTTATATGAAACAGATATTCCCGTTGAATATAATCTTGACGAAAATATAAGTATTCAAAGGGCTTTTGAAAAATTGAGCAGGGAAGAAAGAGAACTTCTTTCAATGGCTTCATATCTTACAAGCAAAGAAATCGGCTCTGTTCTTGGTATATCGGCTTCTGCGGTAAGAAACAGAATACAAAAAGCAAAACAAAATCTCAAAAATACTCTTGAAGGCTTCGGGATAAATATGTAATTTTGAGACTGCCTGCGGCATTAACGGATCATGAACCGCCGTGCAACAGGCAAAAAATCCGAAGCGGGCGTTGATTTGCTCGCTTCGGATTTTTTATAATTGCTTATGTAAAAATTGTTAAGGAAGCACTGATTAATTCAGGGTGCCTTAATTGGCGAGGAAATTTTTCGTCAGTTTGTTCAAAAATTTGAGGCAATACTTTGTGTATTAACGAGAATTTTTG
>CANQLQ010000063.1 GCA_947624755.1 uncultured Clostridia bacterium
CCTTCATATGTAAGTGTTTCCATATTAACAAGAACAACTTCATCGGGAGTAAGTGTTTCATAAGCACGGCCTGACGGAGTGATAACAAAGGTTTTGTCGTCGATTCTGCAGCTTACGTTACCCCACGTTCTTGCAATAAGACCTGATGAAACAAGCTGTTTGCCTGCTTCAACAACAATTTCTTTTGCTTTCTGGATATCCATAAGATTACCCTCCTGATTATAAACTTAGAAAATGCGGACAGAGCCTTACCGTCACAGTTCGGCTTGCCCGCAATTAAATTATTTCTGCATTTCGATATTAGCAAATACTCTTTCAAAACGTGAAAGTGCATCGTCAATCATTTCATCTGTGTAAGCAGCAGAAGTGTAAAGACGTGAACCTGAAAGAGTAACAAGACCTTCCGCCATATAAGCTGCGCCCATATGGGTCATGATTGTCTTGCGTTCGCTTGTTGCCTTGAGAACAGCCGGAATCTGCCATGGCTTGCTCCAGTTAATTGAGAACTGAAGTGTACCAACAGTTTCCATGTGGCAGATTGAGCCCTGGTTGAATGCTACGAACGGAAGGTTATATTTGTCAATAATCTGGTTAAGGCCGGCAGTGAGCTTGTCGCCCATGATGCCTGCCTTCTGGCAAGCGTTCTGTTTGTCGATCTCTTCAAGAGTGTAGTAACCGGCAACGCATGAAAGCGGAGTTGCAGCCATTGTACCGCCGCAGAAAGCCTTCTTAACCTTTTCGCCGCTGTCGTCAAGACCTGCGCCCATATATTTCATATATTCTCTCTTACCGCCGAGACCGCCGGCACCCGGATAACCGCCGGCAATAACTTTACCGAATACAGTAAGGTCAGGTTCAACGCCGAAGTAGCCCTGTGCGCCTGCCATACCTATACGGAAACCGGTAACAACTTCATCAAATACAAGAAGTGCGCCGTATTTGCGGCAAAGTCTTTCAACACCCTTGTTGAAATCTTTGTCAATAGGACGAGTACCGCTTTCAGGACCGACAGGTTCCATGAAAACAGCAGCCGTACCGCCGCAAAGCTGGTTTCTGCGAAGCTTCTTTTCAAGGTCGTCAAGGTCGCCCGGGAAGAAGCCCTGGGTATCTCTCATAAGACGAATGGGAACACCGCTTGCCTGGGTGAATTTTGAACCGGGGATGCGGATATCATAACCCATCTGATCCGACCAGCCGTGGTAAGCGCCGCCCATTTTGAGTATGTGTTTTTTCTTTGTTGCAAGTCTTGCAACACGGGCAGCGCACATACAAGCTTCTGTACCTGAACCGAGCATACGGAACATATCAACAGTAGGAACGCTGTCAGAAATCTTCTTTGCAAGTTTATATTCAAATTCATGGAAAAGACCGGTTGAAGGACCGCACGTATTGAGAAGGTCAATAACCTGATCTCTTACTACCTTCGGGTTTGAGCCGAGAACTGTCGGACCGCCCGCCTGAAGGAAGTCATAATATTCATTGCCGTCAATATCATAAAGCTTTGCCCCGTCTGCCTTTGTGAAAACGAGCGGGAACGGATAGTTGAAGGCAAGGTTGTGCTGAACGCCGCCGGGAATGATCTGTTTTGCCTGAGAGATCATTTCCTTTGACTTAGAACATTTCTTTTCAAAATAGTCTTCCTCATATGCTTTGAGAACTTCCGGCTTGATTGTGTAGATAGGCATTTTGATAAGCTGATTAAGTTTCTCATTGACAGCTTTTGCATCAACATAATCTGAAATTGCAAATCTTGTGTCCATTGATTTTTCCTCCTAAGATGTTTATCTGATGAGCCAACGCTCACTATTCTTTTAAATTATATCCCAAATATATACAGTTGTCAATTAAAGAATTGTTAAAAAAAATTTTTTATTTTTGTGCAATATTACACCCGGGAAAAGAAATATTCCGGCTGCATTTTTCTTAGCTTAGGTAAGCGCTGATTAATTAAGGAACCACTGAATAAATCACGCCAGCCGGCTGAACGCGCATCTTGCACCGATATTTTCCGTCGCTTTTGACAATCTGACGAAAAATTCGGCGGCGCAATCTGCACGTTCGATTTAATCAGCGCTTCCTTAAATGCGGTAAATCACAAAAGAGGCAGCCTTCCGGTCGCCCCTTTTTATGAAAGTATCATTAATCCTTAAGAAAGCTCTGATTACTACCAATACCGGCAGTTTATTCTGTACGAAGCGCTTCAACCGGATCTTTCTTTGCCGCAATCGAAGACGGAATAAGACCTGCAATGAAAGTAAGAGTTATACTGATTATAATAAGCGCAAGACCGTTGAAGAACGGAAGCGTAGCCGAAACCGCCGCTCCTGTAAGGTGCCGCAAAAGCAGGTTAATGGGAATCTCCATAAGCACCGTAAACAGTACGCCGATAAGTCCCGCCGACAAGCCTATTATAAAGGTCTCCGCATTAAATACATTTGAAATGTCACGCTTTGAAGCGCCGATACTTCTGAGAATGCCTATCTCCTTCGTTCTTTCAATAACCGAAACATAGGTGATAATACCAATCATTATCGAGGAAACAACAAGCGAAATAGCAACGAAAATAACGAGGGTGTAGGTGACGATATTTATAGCCTGAGTTGCAATATTCATTACAATTCCGATGTAATCGGTACACCTTACGGTAAACTCTTCGTGACCGTCAGCCGTTACCTTTTCGTTATAGTAATCAATCATTTTATTAAGCTGACTCTTTGTTTCAAAGTCCTTTGGATAAAATGCGATTGAAGTTGGATTTGTTTCATCGCAATAGCCTAATATTTTAAAAGTATTATCAAGTGAGCATTTTGAATTTATAGTGTCAAGATATGCCTGCTTGAAAGCTATAACCTGCTCGTCGGTAAGATAACCTTCCATAAGTTTTTTCTGAAGGTCGGAAATATCTCCGAAGTCAAACATTGACGACATATCCATCATATCAATTTGTGAAAGATCCATGCCCTCCGCCATACTCATAAACGGAGTTATGTCAAGATAATTATAGTCAATTTCGTTAAGGTCAATATCCGCAAGATCAAAGTCATTGACTGTCATATTGACAAATTCAAGACCTGTAATTACGTCCTTTTTGGTATTTTTAAGCTGCTGCTTTACGACCTCTGAATTTGCTGTTTCTTTCATAGCGTAGTCTATAAGCTCGCTTGTATAGCCTATGCTGCCTGTGCCGACGGCAAGAACATTGTCATCGTTCGGACGTACAATACCTACAATGCTTATGTCAACGCCTTCGGGAATAAGCTTTTTGACGTACAGAGCGTTTTGGCTGTTATCCTTCCAAAGACCTGTTTTCTTGTCTTTTGTCATAAGCTGACAGTTGAGTAGAAGCTTGTATTTAAGATTCAGAATATCATCATAAGTATAGTCTATCGTTTTGGTTTCCGCATTCGGATTTGAAAGAACGTCCATAAGGTTCTTTGTAAATTCCGACTGATTCCTCAGACCAAGGGCATAAAGCATCATTTCGTTGACCTCGTTGTTGCCGTCAACGATAAGAACAACTTCATTGTAAGCCTGAGGAAGGCGGCCGTAAACAACGCTGTAGTGTTCGCTTACCGTGTCATTGTCGCCTATAAGCTGCTGCCAGAGATTTGTCATGCTGTCGGTGTCAATAAAGCCTTCCAAACCCTGCATCTGCTCTGCGCCCATTTGATCCATAACATTGTTGGGATTAACCTGAATAACACCGTCGGTTGTGTCCGCACGATAAATATTGAGCGGAACGGAATATTTATACTGAACGTCGTTGCAAAGAGCTTCAATCTCTTCTTTGTTTTCGTCAATATACTTTTTAAAATTTTGAATATTGTTTGACGAGGTCTGGGCAACAAAGGTCTTTATCATCTGTGTAAACGAATCGTTGACATAAACCTTGTCTCTTTCGTGGTCAACACCGTTCAAGGGACTAAGTCCCGTTGCCGCTTCAAGAACATTGTCAACATTCATCGCTTCTTTTTCAATCGACATCGGATAAAGAAGAAGCGCATCGCTTTCTATTTTGTCTATGTATCCGTTGATACCGTTTGAAAGAGCAAGAACCATTGCGATACCGATAATACCTATACTTCCCGCAAAAGCCGTAAGAATAGTTCGTGCGCGCTTTGTGAAAAGGTTGCGGATACTGAGGGTAAACGCAGTTGACATTGACATTGAAGGCTTTTTGCCCTTCGCTTTTTCTTCTTGCGCCTTTTTCTTTTCAAACTCGTAATCCTCGGCGGTCGGTTCAAACGGGTCCGAATCGTTTATGACCTGACCGTCAAGGCAGCTGATTATTCTCGTTGAATATTCGTTTGCAAGATCGGGATTATGGGTAACCATAATAATAAGCTTATCTTTTGAAATTTCTTTAAGGATTTCCATAATCTGAACGCTTGTTTCGCTGTCGAGAGCGCCTGTCGGTTCATCGGCAAGAATAATATCCGGGTTATTTATAAGTGCGCGGGCGATAGCAACTCTCTGCATCTGACCGCCGGACATCTGAGCCGGCTTTTTGTCAAGCTGATTTCCAAGTCCAACTCTTTCAAGAGCTTCAATTGCCCTTTGCCGTCTTTCCTTTTTTGAAACGCCGGAAAGAGTAAGGGCAAGCTCAACATTAGAAAGAACAGACTGATGTGAAATAAGATTGTAGCTTTGGAAAACAAAACCGATAGAATGATTTCGGTATGTATCCCAGTTTTCGTCCGTGAATGTTTTTGTTGATTTACCGTTGATTATAAGGTCGCCGCTTGTGTAACGGTCAAGTCCGCCTATGATGTTGAGCATTGTTGTTTTACCGCAGCCTGACGGGCCGAGAATTGAAACAAATTCACTTTCACGGAAATTAATGCTGATGTCTTTCATTGCGCGCACAGTTGTGTCGCCTGTAATATAATCTTTAACTATATTTCTCAGTACCAGCATACTTACATCTCCCCTTCTTCAGCAAGAACGTAATCTAAGTTATTGCTTTTTGTGTTTTTTATTTTATCCATAATCTTTTTTCTGAAAATAATAACGAGAACTACGATTGCTACAATAACAATAACTATAATAGGAGCAATAATTCTTGTGTTTTTTTCTTCTTTTTCAACATACTTAAATGCAGTTGAATAATTTACGTCCGAGGTCGTTTCTTCTTTGATTGGTCTTTCTCTAAAGAAAAGCTGATAAAGCCATTCTATAAGCTCATCTTCGGACATACTTGCCATTTGATCGCCGATTCCGGAAGAAAATTCACCGAATGTACCTGCTCCTTCGCCGCCCATCAGACCATCAAGAAGACTGCTGTTTTCCGGATTTGAAATTATGCCGACAAGATATCTTACAAGAGTAACCATTACACCGGGGCGGTCAGCATTTATATATGTCAAAGTAACCGGAGCGCCGTTGTATGTTGCTTTACTTTGATAGCTCACAGCCTGACCGAGGCCTGCAAGCTTTTTAAGATCGGGTTTTTCAAGCTTTACGTCTTTAATCTTGGTAACACTTTCTTCAATTGAAGAGATAATGTCAGTATTCTTTATTTCATCAAGGCTGAAACCAATATCCTCTGGCTTTATTGAAAATTCTTCAAGAAGGTCAAAAACCGGAGTTATGAGATTCTCAATACATTGCATCGCAGAACCGTTTGAAACAAAGAAAAGTATATTCGGCAAAATTTCAGTCAGAGTGTAGACCGGTTTTTCAATCACCTTGTCAACGAGGGCAAGAAGCGGCTTCATAAGGTTTTTAACCACTCCGTCACCGTCCGCCGATTTCTTAAACTCATCATAGGTCATAATGCTTTCAGCAGGGCAGCCGGCAGCTTCAAGAAGCGGAATAACAGCAGTGTTGTAGCCGTTTGAGCCGCCGATATTAACGGCGCCATATATTTTAATTGTATCTGAAGCAAGAAGCATTCTCAACAGGTCGTCGAATGGGCGAAGAACAGCAATAACTGCATTTTCAAAACCGTCTTTGTCTCCTTCGGCAAAGCCCCATCTTAGACTTTCGGGTTTAATTGTCACCCATGATGCACTGTGATACAGCGTATTTCTTACCGAACTGAACTGCTGACCTGTGAGATTTCGCGCAACCTCCGACGGTGAAAAAGACAGTCCGAGTAAGGACATTATCTGACCCATATCTTCGTCTGCAAGCTGAGAATAAAGTCCGACAGCAAGCTGACTTACGAGATTTGAAGAATAAATCGTCTTTTTAAGCATGGAGCTTACATCTTTCTCGTCTGTGCTTTCGGCAATAAATTCACTGAGAAGCTCGTCGATCCCGTCAAGCACTCTTTGGAATTTATCCGCACCGAGATTTGCGGTATAAGCAGCCGTTGTCGGTGTAAAGGCAGGCATCTGCCAATTATATTCAAAATCTTTACCGCCTTCTTTAGTGAAAAGGTCTACTATAAATGAAAAGATTTCGTCTGTACTTTTTGCAAAAAGCGAATCTATGAAAGAGCTCATCCGACTTACATCTACACTGTTCTCAGAAAGGGTTTTCATTAGCTGTTCCTTATTAAGCTTCAGAGTATCAATAAGCCATGTGAAAAGCACGGTAAAAGATTCACCGACATTTGCAACTACAGTATCACCCGAAAGTGTTCCGCACGAGGCGAGCTTTTCAAGGTCAAGTTCGGCAATTTGGAAGCCGGAAGATGAAATACCGTCATTTATAATAGTTGAAAAATTGTTGCCAAAATCCATTGTGTATTTTTCCGAATCCTGAATTACCATAAGAACCGAAAGCATTTTCGAGCCGGAAAAAAGTGAAGTCAGGTTGCCCATTCCAAGAGTAAGCGGATTAAGCAGCGAATTTACAGAGTTTTCAAGACCGCCGTTTTTGATAAAATGAGCCATATTCGGCGCAGTCTGCGAAAGGCGCACGGCAGGAGATTCAAAAATCTTTTCTACAGCCGAAAATACCGAAAGAACAATGTTGTATATCATTGTGTTTGCGTTGTCCGAAGCCTTTGAAACAAAGGTTGAATCGTCGGTAATTTCGCTGCAGCCGAGAGCGCTTAGCATCGGAATAATTGCATTTTTATAGCCGTAATCTCCGCGAAGGGTAAAAAAACTTATTTTGTAGTTCCCGCCGCAAAGGAGCATATAGAGAATCTCATTAAACGGTGAGAGCATAGCCGCAGCCGCATTGGCAAAATCATATTTATTTTTAACGCCCCATTCTGCCTCCTGAAGATTTACGCTTGCCCAGTCGGAAGCTTTTAGAAGCTCTGTTCTTACGGACGGATAATCTTTAAGAGTATTCGCAATACTTTTTACCGAAGTGTCAACTCCTATAATTCTTAGCGAATCCGCCTGTTCTTCCATTGAACTGTAAACCGAAACAAGAATTGACGACAGAGTTTCGTCGGACAAAATAGTGGGCATAACAAGCTCGCTTAGGGTTTTACCCTGAGTGTCAGCAAGCATATTTTTGATAAGTAAGTCTGTTTTTTCTGCACTTTCCAAAGCCGTCTGCTCGGTTACGCCGCTTGGAAAACTTATGGCGGCAAAACAGCATATCGCCGAAGCAGACATAAGCACAAAGCAAAGCAGTAAGCTTATTATTTTGCGGACTGTCCTTTTCAGTTTAATCACCTCGTCTATATTATGCAGTTAATTTTTATTTGTTATCCGAAGCAGCTTCGGAGACTGAATCCATATTTTCAATTATTTGCTCTACGCTTTGGGAACTTTTTTCTTCTTTAAAATCCGCATCGTCAATTTTTATGATTTTTTTCATTATTCTTATAAGCTCTTTTGTGTCCTCTTCTCCGAGCTTATCAAAAACATTTACGGCGTGCTGATATACTTCACTGTTTGCAAGAGTAACCCAGTCTTTGCCTTTTTCGGTGATTTTGACCGTAACTCTTCTTTTGTCACGTCCGTTGCCTGCTCTTACGACCAGCTTTTTGATTTCAAGCGAACGCAAAATAGCCGCAATTCTCGGAGCGGAAACATCAAGCGCCTGTACAAGCTCACTCGGGGTGCTTTCCCCTCCGATAGAATTAAGATGTGAAAGAAGAAAGTTTTCGCCTTTGAGGTAAAGCTGGAAGTCAATCATAGCTTTAACGCGGTTCATGCTTGCAAAAGTGTTTATTATATCAGAAAGCAATTCTTCCTTTTTCATTAGGACTTTCCTTTCAAGTAATTAACAACTCAAATAATTAACAACATTAACTATGTAATTAATACTGTTAGGTACTATAGCACAATAACGGTGCAATGTCAAGAGAAAAATGATTAAATTTTAATAAACTGCACAAATTATTTTTATGTATTTTGTTTAAATTGTTGCATTTCAGTGGATATTGCCATAATTTGTTATAGGGCTGATTTTATTAAAATAAGACAAATAGCGGTTGGGATTTTTAGTGTCGGGCAAGCAAGACGGTGCGATACCTGATTATAATCGGTGATTAGTGTAAAGGTTAAGCGGTGCAGACCGATCTCTGCACCGCTTAATATCTATAGGTTCAAATTATATAAGAACTTAAAAGAATGTGCCAACCCAGTGATATTTACCGCATTTGCAAACAGGGTTAATTCCGAAGAGCTTCCAGAGTACAACATAAATCTTGAAGAATATCTTCCAGATTTTGCCTGTTCTGTGGCAAATACAATCGCACTTCTGTGGATCTACAGGGATTTTGTGACCGCAGTTATCGCAGTAACCGTCGCCGTCTCTGTCAACGTGTTTATGGTTCGGGTCTGAAGGATCAGCCGGATCAAATGGATCTGACGGATCTGACGGGTCAGATGGGTCTGACGGGTCTGAAGGATCTGATGGGTCTGACGGGTCTGAAGGATCTGATGGGTCTGACGGATCAGATGGATCTGACGGATCTGACGGGTCTGAAGGATCTGAAGGATCTGAAGGATCTGACGGGTCTGAAGGATCTGACGGATCTGTCGGTTTTGTTCCCATGTCTTCGCCGCAAATGTCACATTTGCCGTCGCCGTCTTTGTCTTCGTGGTCACTCATCTTTTCGCCGCAAACATCACATTTGTGGTCGTTATTTGAATCTTCGTGATCGCTCATCTTTTCGCCGCATACGTCACATTTGTGGTCGT
>CANQLQ010000064.1 GCA_947624755.1 uncultured Clostridia bacterium
GGCGATGCCCGTGGGCGACCGCATGGGGTCGCCCCTACGCGATTATGGTTTATAGCAAAAGCCGTGCCGTGGGGTAAGTGTAAAGATTTACATCAATCCAACCCACGTAATTCCTGCGGGCGATGCCCGTGGGCGACCGCATGGAGTCGTCCCTACGCGATTTATGAAAAATTTAATTTGCTACAGCCCTGAGTATTTTGGCAAAGTATTACTCAATATTTGCAAGCAAGATGAGTATTATGCCTTAAGCATGATTTAATCAGAGATTTCTTAAGTTTTTTACTTGCCAGACAATAAATAAAATTTTACACTTGAAAGCCTACTAAAAAGATGTTATTATTAGGTAAAGAGGTGAAGAATATGAAAATTTCAACTAAAGGCAGATATGCCCTTCGTATGATGATCGACCTTGCAGAACATCAAAACGGCGAATATATTGCGCTAAAGGATATCGCAAAAAGGCAGAATATATCAAAAAAATACCTTGAACAGATCGTTCCGATTTTAAATAAAACCGGTATCCTTCAAGCAAACCGCGGTTTTCAGGGCGGCTACCGTCTTGCGAAAGCACCCGGCAAATACACCGTCGGCGATATACTTCGTCTTACGGAAGGAAGTCTTACTCCGGTTTCCTGTGCCGAAGATCCGGATATCTGCGAAAGAAGCGCTTTTTGTCCGACCTTCCCTGTTTGGAACGGTCTTTACAAGGTTATTAACGAGTATCTCGATTCGATAACGCTTGAGGATATTATTGACTCTCGGCGGGCAAAAGACAATTATATTATATGAAAAGGAAGCTTTAAGGAAGCTCTGATTAATTTATTATTACGGGTATTTATTTATGAATTTTAAAATTGTTGTTTTTTGCCTTACAATAGCCGCACCGATACTTTTAGCGGTTTTAGCCTTGTTTGTTTCTAATCATCACCATACGTCTTCCAAAACGACGTTACGAAAAAAAGAAAATACAAAATTTAAAACCTTTGACAATGGAAACAGAATTGCAAATATTCCATATGAAGAATACCTTAATTGTGAACCTGTGAAAAACTATGAAACAGTCTGTGGCCTTTCGCAGAAGGATTACAAGAAAAATACTTCCATTATTCAGAAAAAAATAGACGAGGTTTCAAAAAATACGGGCGGAACCGTTCTTTTGCCCGAAGGTACATATTATCTTGCGCCGATTGAACTCAAAAGCAACGTAACATTATATATTCCAAAAGAAACAACTCTCATTTGCATTGACAGCGACAGCTTTTTTTCACTTGAAAAGAGTTCAAACGCTTTCATTTATGCAAACGGTGCAAAAAATGTTCATATTTTAGGCGGCGGAACAATTGACGCAAACGGCCTTACTTTTACAAGTAAGCCGAAAACCGATTCTCCTTTCTATGCTTTGGAATATTTTAACCTTTATCAAAGAGTTATTCTCTCAAGAGCCCGTATTCGTTTCGCAAAAAAATCCGAATTTGTAAGGCCGAATATTCTCAGACTTTCTTGTTGTGAAAATTCATCTGTTGAGGGAATACGGCTAAAAGATACTCCAAGCTGGACTTGCGTCATTTCAAACTGCAAAAACTTTACGGTAAAAAATCTTGTTATAGATAACCATCTCCACATTGCAAACGGTGACGGAATTGATATAACCGGAGGCAGCGGCATTTCAATTGAACACTGCTTCGTTGCAACGCCTGATGACGGAATTTGCATAAAATCAACCGATTCCGATGTTTCCGACGTAAAAATTACCGACTGCACGGTCTGCTCATTTGCAAACTGTTTTAAAATCGGTACTGAAACCGAATTTGATATAAAAAATATAAGCGTAAAAGACTGTTATTTCTTTATGCCCGACGGAATTGTCGGCGGCTATTCGGGAATTGCTGTTGAATCCGCAGACGGAGCAAATGTTTCAAATGTTACTGTTTCAAATATTGAAATGGAAGGGATCTCTTCACCCCTTCTTATCTGGCTCGGCAACAGACTCAAAAGAGGCAGAGACAAGGCAGGAAGCATAACCGATATTAAAATTGAAAATATTGCCGCAAAGAATGCTGAACTTCCCTGTGCGATAACAGGCTGTAAAGATGCATACATAGACGGTGTTTCAATAAATAATCTAAAATTTACATACCGTGACACAAAAGAAAACCTTTCGGTAAAAAGACACGTAAGCGACCATGCGATGAGTGACTATCCGGAAATTACAAGAGTTTCGCATTATTATTTTCGCTCTCACGAAAAAAGCAAATACTGGTCACTGCCATGCTGCGGCATTTATATACGCTTTGCAGACAACATTTTTATAAAAAATTTCAGCTGTACACCGCGTAGGGTAAACAAACTTAATATGACAAAAATTGAAAAAGCACAGGTGGATTTCGACAATTATCGACAAACTACATATTTTTAAGTTAATTTATAGTTATTTTTATTGTTGCTTTTAGGTTGCAACCCTATAATTCAATTGTGCGATGGGGAAACAACATGTTTTTTTCCGATTTTTCATGTTGTACCCTCCTCCCCACGCACTCCCCTCTCCTTTCAAATTTTTTAAAATGAAGGCGGCATTCCCCAAGTGCTGCCTTCGTTTTTTACAAAAAAAGTGAGTATAAAATGTTTATTGTTTATTTTAAGTTGGTAATTTAAAATATGAACAAAAGAATGATTATGCAAAAACTGTTTTCATGAAACTTACAATTTTGCAGAAAATTGCTTTATATATAATTTTAAGGAAACTCTGATTAAATCTAATGCTCAGGCGGACATCGGCGGACATCGGCGGGCATCGCCCGCACGAGTTACACGGGACAGAAATTATATAAAATTATAATTTTACTCCGCGAAAACAACTTGTCTCTAATTTGGAAGTATTTTTTATGTTCCTCAATACTTTGTGTATTGCCGAGTATTTTGGAAAAGTATTACGGAATATTTGCAAACAAGATAAGTATTATGACTTAAGCGTGACTTAATCAATGATTCCTTAATATATACTTATACTTAAGCAGATACTGAATTAATCAGCATTTAACTATACATCGGAGGAAATGTTATGAGGATTTTACTTGCAGAAGACGAAAAGGAACTGTCCAAGGCCTTGGTTGCGATTTTAAAACACAACAACTATTCGATTGATGCGGTTTATAACGGCGAAGATGCGCTTGACTATGCTCTTTGCGAAAATTATGACGCCATTATTCTTGATATTATGATGCCTAAGAAAAACGGTCTTGAAGTTTTGGCGGAATTACGCAAAAAAGAAATTTCTACTCCCGTCCTCATTCTCACAGCCAAAGCAGAGGTTGAAGACAAAATTGCAGGTCTTGATATGGGTGCGGACGACTACCTGACCAAACCGTTTGCAATGGGAGAGCTTCTTGCCCGTATTCGTGCCATGACAAGAAGAAAAACCGAATATTCGCCCAACATCATTTCAATAGGAAATCTCTCGCTTAACCGCGAAACCTTTGAGCTTTCAACAGAGAACGGCTCTTTCAGACTCGGCAACAAGGAATTTCAGCTCATTGAAATGCTCATGAGCAATCCCAACAGACTTATTTCAACCGAACATTTCATGGAACACATCTGGGGCTATGAAACCGAAGCCGAAATTAACGTCGTTTGGGTTTATATTTCATATTTACGCAAAAAGCTTACTTCACTCGGCGCAAACCTTGAAATTAAAGCAACAAGAGGTGTAGGTTACACCTTGGAGGAAATCAAATGCTGAAAAAACTGCAGAAGCGTTTCATAAGAATTGTTCTTCTTGCTTTAATGGTCATTGTTTCCGTTCAGCTTATTTCCGTCAACATAATCAACATCTATCAGCGAGATTCCGACATCAGAAACATTCTTTACCTTATCTCGGAAAATGACGGTATGTTTCCCAACGGAGTAAACGATACAGGCGGATTTATTAATTCTCTTTTAAATCCTTTTCAAAAAGTTCAGATAACAATTGAGACGCCATATTCAACAAGATATTTTGTTGTAAAACTCAAAGACAATCAGGTAACCAAAATTTCGACACAAAACATTGCGGCAGTCACCGATGAACAGGCTTTGGAATATGCGGCTCAAATATACCGCACCGCCCCGGGGTTCGGCTTTCTTGACAACTACCGTTATTATTACACGAAAGATAACGCGACAGGCAAAGCGATGATAGTGTTCATTGATATGCAGCGGGACCTTCAATCATCAATGAAGCTTGCGTCTGTTTCGTTTATGGTCGGTATTTTATGTATCGCTGCGCTGATAATTCCCGTTTATTTCCTTTCAAAAAGAGCAATGAAACCTGTGGAAAAAAGCATTGAAAAGCAGCGGCAATTCATAACCGATGCCGGTCACGAGCTTAAAACGCCTATTGCGATTATTTCCGCCGATGCGGATGTTCTTGAAATGTGTGAAGGCGAAAACGAATGGGTCACAAGTATAAAGAACCAAACCGTAAGACTTGACAGTCTTGTCAAAAACCTCGTTACCCTTTCAAAGTTAGAAGAGGAAAAGGCCAAGCCCGACCACAACCGCTTCAACCTCAGCGAGGCCGTCCTTGATACGGCGATGAACTTTGAAACCCTTGCAAAGACAAATGACACCGAATTTATTTATGAAATTTCACCGGATATTTATCTAAACGCAAACGAAAGTGAAATCAGACAGCTTATTTCAATTCTTTGCGACAACGCAGTTAAATACACTACTCCCGGCGGAAAAATAAAAGTATCCGTCTATAAAAGCGGAAAAAGTGTTGTTATAGAAATGTTTAACGACTGCGAAGATATTCCTCAGGAAAAGCTTGACCGGCTGTTTGACCGTTTTTACCGTGCCGACAGTTCACGTTCAAGAGAAACCGGAGGATACGGAATCGGACTTTCAATCGCTCAAGTCACGGTGCAAAGAAACCACGGAGAAATATCCGTATTCAAGACTAAACCCGAGTCAATTACTTTTAAAATTGTCTTTTAAGCAAAGGGTCAGAATATTGACAAAAATAAGAAAAAGTGATAAAGTATTTTAGGGCTGTTTAATGCAGTCCTAAAAATTTACTTTTTAGACGGCAATTTCATATGTTGCCATGTCTTAAGGAACCACTGAATAAATCACGCCTGCCGGCTGAACGCGCATCTTGCACCGATATTTTCCGTCATTTTTGCCAAAAGCTCCTTGAAATACGTCAGTATTCATGCGTCGTTTTTGACAATCTGACGAAAAATTCGGCGGCGCAATCTGCACGTTCGATTTAATCAGCGCTTCCTTAATTTATATTTTAAAGGATTGGTGGATTTTAATGTCAGGACATTCAAAATGGAGCACTATCAAACGAAAAAAAGAAAAAACAGATAACGCAAGAGCAAAGGTATTTACCAAAATCGGCAGAGAAATCGCTGTTGCAGTCCGTGAAGGCGGACCTGACCCCGCTTCCAACTCAAAGCTCAAGGATATTATTGCAAAAGCAAAGGCAAATAATGTTCCCAACGATAACATTGACCGAATCATCAAAAAGGCTGCCGGCGAAGGCAGCACGGCAAATTATGAAACTATTATTTATGAAGGTTACGGCCCGTCGGGAATTGCAGTTATAGTTGAAACTCTTACAGACAACCGCAACAGAACCGCCGCAGATATGCGCCACTGCTTTGACAAAAACAAGGGCAATATGGGCACAAGCGGCTGCGTTTCGTTTATGTTCACAAGATACGGCACAATTGAAATTGAAGCTGAGGACATTGACGAAGAAAAGCTTATGGAAGACGCTCTTGAAGCCGGTGCGGCAGACTTTATCAATGACGAGGACGTTTACATTATTCGTACCGAACCAAACGATCTCGGTCTTGTTCGTGATGACCTTGAAGCAAAGGGCTATAAATTTGTTTCGGCAGAAATCGAATATGTTCCTTCTTCCTACACAAAACTCGAAAATGAAGATGATTTAAAGATGATGGGCAGACTTCTTGAAATGATGGAAGACAACGACGACGTTCAAGGTGTATGGCACAATCTTGAAAATCCTGAGGATATTCCATAAAGTCCTTGTATCCGACAAAAATTGCTGATTTTTTTCGATTCTTATTAATAAAGCTCTGATTAAATCTAAAGAAGCACTGATTAATACAAGCTACCCTGAATTAATCAGTGCTTCCCTAATTCTCAAAGCGAAGGATCAAACGACGTGGGTCGGTCGGATAAACAACATCCGAGACCGGACAAAGAAAATAGTCAACAATAATTTGATTTACAGTTAAAGAAGAACGGCGGCGGGGAGCGATTCTTGCCGCCGCTTTTTTGCGTAAAACGGTAGAAAAAGTCATATTTTAATGCTATAATTATTATGGTGTTTAACACTGCTTTACCCATTGTCGATATCATAAAACGTGAGGAGGCAAGAAAATGCGATTGAAAGGAAAGGTGGCCGCTTGGTTCTACGGAATCATACTCTTTGTTGCGGCAGTTGAAGTTCCTCTACTGATTGTAAGTGTGTGGATAGAACCAAATCTGTTTGGAGCGGTGATCTCTTTTTTGACACTTGTCTGCGTGGAATCTCTGTGTCTGTCCATTGTCATGCGAAATTATGTTGAGTTTCAGAAGGAAGCTCTGCTTATCGTATTTGGATTTATCAAAAAGAGCATATCATACGATGAGATCATTGGCCTTTCGGTTACCAAAGAGCCGTGGTCTTCCCTTGCGGCATCGATCGACCGAATCAAAATCAGGACAAAAAGCAAGGGAGATATTATGATTTCTGTCGTGGAGAAAAAACGGTTTTGGGACGAAATGAAAAGTCGTAAGCCTGACGCCGTTATAGGCCTTCCCCCAAACGAGGTTTGACATGGATTTATTTCGATCAACGAGAAATATTATACGGACGCAGCCGAAACCAACAATATGCACAAGAAAAATTGATATCTTCATAACTTTTTACAGTTGACAAAAAAGCAATATAAAATATATAATTGTTTGAGTGACTGTTTCACATAAAAGAAATTGGGGGATATCCAAATGGAAAAACAAATGAAATTTAAAGAAATTGCCGCTTACTCTCTCGGCCTTTTCGGCTTTCAGGCAATAATCGGTCTGCTTAACTCATATCAAGCGGAATTTGATGCGTCTATTTTAGGAGCGGATATTGCAATTGTAGGTATTCTTATTTTGGTTGCAAAGATTATTTCGGCTGTTGCCGACCCTGTCGTTGGTAATATTGTTGACCGCTCAAAAAGTAAACTCGGCAAGTTCAAATCAATGATTATTTATTCAATCGCTCCGTTACTTATCCTTACCGCAGTAATTTTCATTGATGTGCCTTTTAAGACAAATTCGGCAGTTACATATGTTTGGATTTTCGTTACCTACCTTTTGTGGTCGATTGCAATGACTATGGGTGATGTACCGTCACAGGGTATTGCCGCCGCTCTGACTTCCAACCCCGACGAAAGAACAAACGTCGTTTCAATTTCAAACACATTTAAACAAATTGGATTTTCAGCCTGCGTAGTTATCGTTCCAATCGTTTGTCTTATTATCCCCGGCGGTTCTCAGGTCTTTGGCTTTGAGGGAGATACGGACACTCCCATGACCGGCAGTGAATACTTCTGGGTCGCCGTTCTTACCTCTGTTCTCGGCTGCGCACTGTTTGCTCTCATTCCGATTATAAACAAAGAAAGAGTTGTCGTTAAGTCAAACGAAAAGACAACAGTTAAAGATATGCTCGGCGCGCTTAAAAACAACAAACCCCTCAAACTTGTCATTATCTCCTATTTTCTTGGCTTCGGCCGTCAGATGGCTATGGGTATTCAGGTTCAGGCAGCTAATGTTATCCTCGGTTCGCAAAACCTTGTTGCCGTACTCGGTATCGTTACAGCCGTAGGCTCAATGATTTCAATGGCTCTCTGCCCTATTCTTATCAAAAAGCTTAACGAAAAGAAAGCATATATTCTTCTTTCGGTATATGGCTTCGCATCTTCAATTTTCTCATTCATCATCGGTCATTTCTGGTTCTCAAATCCGCAAAATACGGCTCTGACTGTTCTCTTCTATGCAAGCCTCTTCCTTATCGGTTTGCAATTCGGTTCGGTTACCCTTCTTCCGATGATTTTCACCGCCGATGCAGTTGACTTCTACGAATATGAAACGGGCAAGAGAATGGAAGGTACGGCATATTCAATTCTTACTCTTACCATTAAGGTTTGTCTTGCGCTCGGCACTGCGCTCGGTCTTGTATTTATTCAGTTCTCCGGCTACAGCGAAACCGTTGCGCAGATAGCACAGGGTACGGCCGCGGGCTTCTCAAACTCAACAAAGGATATCGTATTCTTTGCATACACCGCTATGCCCGGCATACTTGCTCTTCTTTCAATTTTCCCGATGCTTAAATATGATCTCTACGGCGAAAAGAAAGCTAAGATTACTGCCGAACTTCAGAAGAGAAGAGGGGTTAGGGCTTAGGCAATAGGGATTAGTAAATAAAAACTCAGAGACTGTCGCAAGTTGGTAACAATCAACAGCGACAGCCTCTTTTTATATATTCATTTCGGGATTTTCAGTCCGGCAAAGCAAGTAATCAACTGATACATCTAAATAATCTTAGAATACGATAAGCGTTGCAAAATCCGCTTCTTTTTCTCCGTTTTCATAACGGCTGATACTGTTTTGATTCAAGCCTAAGCTTCAATTAAGATATATTTCTTTATTGTCTCAACTCCTTTAATCTCAAAAAAGACTCGTAAAAATTTTTATTTATTTTTCTTTAACATATTCCGCAATATCGGATAGCTCACAATCTAAAATTTCACACAATTGATTAAGCGTATATGAATTAATATTTCCGTTTTTTCTGAGTCTGTCTAATTGCCCTGTACTGAATCCGTAAGTCTTGATAAGCTCAT
>CANQLQ010000065.1 GCA_947624755.1 uncultured Clostridia bacterium
TTAGTATCAAGACTTATATAAATCTTCACTGTGTAACCGCTGTGGGCGATGCTTACTTACTAAAATTTTTACAGTCAATAACGCAAGTTGTTTCGCGGCATAACATTAAAAGTCTGTATAAATCTAACTCGTGTAACTCATGCAGGCGATGCCTGCTATTAGATTTAATCAGAGATTCCTTAATAATGGGTTCGGTACTGCGCCGGACTCATTTTTTCTAAGGAAGCGTTGAATTAAAAACAGGCTGATTTGTTTAAGGCACATATTCTATTATGTCTCCAACGTCACAGCCGAGAGTAAAACACAGTCTTGCAAGAACGTCTGCGTCAATTCGCTCAACATTGCCGTTATACCATTTGTTTACCACTTCAAAACGCGTATCGGTTAGTTTGGCAAGTTGATTGCGGGTAATACCGTTTTTATCCATAACAGAACGAAGCTTGATTTTTATTTTTCCATACTTGCACAGAGTTACAATAGGTTTAATTTGATTCATGATAACACCTAAATTAATTTTTTCTCATTATAAGTCTATATGTTTTGTTACAAATTATCAAGATACATATAAGTACTAATAAATTTTATATAACTACTTGACAATTACTTATATTTATATTACTATGTATATAGTAATAACCGAGAAGAGAGGTTGTATGTATAAAAATAAAGAACTTTTTAACTTATCTAATTAATATGGCTGCGTATTATTGATTTTTTATTTAATGAAAGGTCTTGATTTTAATAAATTGAGCTAATATAATAATAGCATAACTATGCAATAAAAATTTAGAAAGAGGTAATAAAGATGAATACTGTTTTTGCACGAATTATCGCTTTTCTGCTTGGAATTATTGCTATATTCACCGGCGGAAATATGAAAAATGTCACTATCGAAGTTGAGAATGAGATTACCGACCAAAGCGAGCAGATTGTTTTTGAGGTGTTTAATTATACCGGCAGAACACTTGATTTTGGTGAAGATTTTACTTTGGAAGTCAATCAAGACGGTGAATGGGTTGAAGTTAAACAAGTAAGTCCGGTAAATGATATTGCTCACACAATAAGTAACCTTGGTACAGCACAAATGCGTATTGATATTGTCGATATGTTTGGCAAAAAGCTTGACGTCGGAGAGTACAGACTTACAAAAGCTTATGCGGCGGGAAACACCTGTTCAGTTACATTTAATGTAGTTGCGGCGTAATTTGTAAGATCTTTGGTGTAAAATATGTTTTAGCTTGCAGCCGGTTTAGATATTCTAGACCGGTTTCTGCTTTATCCCCCCTGTGGTAAGTTTGTTTCTTTTTATCTTATTATCTTAGTTGCTACATAAAGAGAAAATGCGGTGTGTGCTTCAAGATAAAGCCTGTTGAAAAAGTTGGTTTTTTCCAAATTATACTTTGTTCTTTTTTGTCTTAGTCTGTAATAGACTTTTTTCGCGGCGTAATAGTAAAAGCCTGTATAAATCTGTTTCGCGTAACTCCTGCGGGCGATGCCCGTGGGCGACCACATGGGGTCGCCCCTACGCGTGCCATAGTGTTAGTATCAAGGCTTATATAAATCTTCCCTTTGTAACAGCCGTGGACGTTGCCCCATGAATAAAACTTTTAAAGTTAACAACGCAAGTTGTTTCGCGGTATAAGAGTAAAAGCCTGTATAAACTACTCCGCGTAATTGCTGCACGCCATGCGTGCCGATGCCCGCTGGGACACCATGAATTAATCAGCGATTCCTTAGTTTATTGAATAAATTAAAAAGCTATATTTATTAAACCTCCGCTTAAAGACGTAAGCGGATACTTTTAATTTACATTATTTTATCATATTCAAAGACGGAAGTCATTATTTTTTTAAAAATCGGATAAATATTATGGTAAAGCTGTTTTAATAAAGAGGCGCTTTCAAAAAAATCGGTTGACCGTAAGTGTTTTTTGATATATAATTACATAATATATAACACGGTAATTTTTGCAAAATTAGTTTTAAGAGGTGAGTACGCTTTGGATAAAAGAAACAGACGAAAAAATCTGACTGCTTTTGCTTCGTTTATCTGTTTTTCTCTTGTCCTTGTGCTTATTATTCTTTTGCGCCTTTTTCAGATTGAGCAGGTCGTTTCATGGTACAATAAATATACCGACACCCTCGATTCATATGAGCTTTGGATTTCGCAAAACGGGGCAACGCTTCTTTCGGTCGTTATAATTCTTGTCAATTTCACTATAAAGGCGCTTGTGCCGTGGTTTCCGATTTCGTGCATAATGGTTGCGGCGGGTGTGCTTTTTAAATGGTACTATGCTGTTCTTATCAATATTGCCGGGCTTGTGATTCTTTTTTCAATCAAATACTTTTGGGGAAAACGCTTTGGCGGAGGAAACGCCGAAAAGATTCTTTCAAAATATGACAATGCCCATACTTTTATTGACAAGGGAAAACTTGGTTCAAGGCTTGTTTTGTTTTTTGCAAGGCTGATTCCGTGCCTTCCGATTAACGCCGTAAGCCAGCTTTACGGAACAACGGGTATGGAATATTACAAATATATTATTATTTCAATCGCCGGATTTTCTTACAAAATATTTTCATACACTATCATTGGCCGCAATGTCTATAACCCGATGTCGGCAAGATTTATTGTTCCGTTTATTTTGCTTTTCTTCTTTTCGGGTATTGTTCTTTTGGGGCTTAGCGGAATTACAGGTCTGTCCTCACTAAAATTTAAAAAGCAATGAGAATATAGGGAATCACTGATTAATACAAGCCGCCCCGAATGCTGTGTATTAATCAGTGCTTCCCTAAATGTATAACCAATTCGGTTATCGGAATATCAAAAAAATACAGCAAGTTGGTTCAAACCGCTTGACTTTTTATAGGAGTAAGAATAATGAATATCAATCAGATGAAAAACGCACTTGACGAAAAATCACTTGACGAAAACTTTGCTGTTGTTTATACACCGTCTCAGTATGAAGAACAGTATGCACGCTTTCTTGATGTCCTTGCCTCGTTTGAAGAGCTTTTCGGAAAAGACAGAGAGGTTGGACTTTTCTCCGCTCCGGGAAGAAGTGAGGTAGGGGGTAACCATACAGACCACAATCACGGACGTGTTCTTGCGGCGGGTATAAGCCTTGACGCAATTGCTGTGGCTTCAAAAAATGACGAAGGCATAATCCGCATTAAGTCCGCCGGTTATCCAATGGATACCGTTGACTGCGCTGACCTTTCGGTTAAGGAAAAAGAAAAGGGAAAAAGCAGTTCGCTTATAAGAGGCGTTGCGGCAAGATTTCGCGAGCTTGGCTATAAGGTCGGCGGCTTTGACGCCGCAACAGCTTCAAAGGTTCTTTCAGGTTCGGGTCTTTCATCTTCGGCCGCTTTTGAAGTTCTTGTCTGCACAATGCTCAATCACCTTTATAATGACGGAAAAATAAGTCCGGTTGAAATTGCACAGATTTCGCAGTTTGCCGAAAATGTTCACTTCGGGAAACCCTGCGGACTCCTTGACCAGATGGCTTGTTCGGTTGGCGGTTTTGTAACAATAGATTTTAAGGATCCGTCAAAGCCTGTTATCGAAAAGGTTGACTTCGATTTTGCCGCTTGCGGTCACAGCCTTTGCATTGTTGACACAAAGGGCAGTCACAGCGACCTTACCGACGAATATGCCGCCGTAAGAGGTGAAATGGAAGCCGTCGCTTCATATGTCGGAAAAAGTGTACTTCGTGAAACCGACAAAAAGACCGTTCTTGAATGTGCACCGGAAATTGCAAAAAAACTCGGTGAAAGAGCTATTCTTCGCGCAATTCATTTCTTCAACGACAACGACAGAGTCGTAAAACAGGTAGAAGCTCTTTCAAACAAGGATTTTGAAACCTTCAAAGCGCTTGTTATCGAAAGCGGTCTTTCATCATATATGTACAACCAGAATGTTTATACTTGCAGGAAGCCTACCGATCAGCCGCTTTCTCTTGCTCTTGCGGTAAGCGAGGAAATTCTCAAAGGCAAGGGCGCATGGAGAGTTCACGGCGGCGGTTTTGCCGGCACAATTCAGGCTTTTGTTCCCAATGAGCTTCTTGATGTTTATAAAAATACAATGAATGAGCTTTTTGGTGATGATTCATGCTATGTTCTTTCAATCAGACCTTTCGGCGGAGTTAAACTTGTATAGGAGAATACATAATGGCAGATACGGTTAAAACACTCGGAGAAATTAAAAGCAGCTGCGCTACCGATAACGGCGGCGCAGATAAATACGGAAAAGAAATTGACCGCTATATTTCGGTCGTTCCGAGCGAAAGACAGCTAAAATTCAGCGAGTTTGAGTATTATAATTTTATTCACTTCGGAATCAACACGATGAATAACGCCGAATGGGGAAACGGCAAAGAGGATATATCAAAGTTTAATCCAAAAAAGCTTGACACCGACCAATGGTGCAGAGTTTTAAAAGAAACGGGCAGTAAAGGCATTATTTTTACCGCAAAGCATCACGACGGCTTTTGCCAGTGGAACACAAAATATACCGACCACAGTGTTATGCATACCCCGTTTGGAAAAGATATTGTTGCAATGCTTAAAAAAAGCTGTGATAAGTTCGGCTTGAAGCTTGGCATTTATCTTTCCCCTTGGGACAGACACGAAAAGACATATGGTACAGAAAAATATAACGACTATTTTGTCTCTCAGCTTACCGAGCTTGCGACAAACTACGGTGAAATCTTCTGCTTTTGGTTTGACGGCGCTTGCGGAGAAGGACCGAACGGAAAAAAACAGGTTTATGATTTTGAAAGATATTACAAGGTTATAAGGGAAAAGCAGCCTCAAGCCGTAATTTCCATTTGCGGCCCCGATATCAGATGGATAGGAAACGAGGGAGGCAATGTCCGTGAAAGTGAATGGAGTGTTATCCCCGGAAGCAAAGCGGCGGTTGAAACAGTTATGGAGGGTTCACAGAAGTCCGAGAGCGGAGCAAAGGAGCTTGCCGAAATTACCAACGTAACCGATGATCAGGGCAGCCGTGAAGTTATAAGCAAATACCGTGACCTTATTTGGAGTCCTGCCGAAGCCGATGTTTCGGTTACAACAGGCTGGTTTTACCATAACAATTTATATTATCTTTTCAGAAAGAAAAGAAGCGCTAAACGGCTTGCCGATATTTATTTTAATACCGTTGGCGGCAATGCTTCGCTTCTTCTCAATGTTCCGCCGAACAAAGACGGCTTGATAGACGAAAGAGAAATAAAAACGCTCAGGAAATTTACAAAGCTTATAAAAGAACCGTTTGAAAAAGAAATAACTGACTTTGAAATAAGTTCCGTTTCGGCTAAAGGCGAAAAAACGCAAAGTAAAAACGATACCATATTTTTTGAAAATGATGATTTTGCACTGAAACTCAAGTTTTCTAAAAAAGAGGAAATAAGAACTTTTGCTATAAGCGAGGATATACGTTTCAGCCAAAGAACAGAAAAATTTGAGATTTGGGCAAAGAAAAACGGCGTATATAAGCTTGTTTCAAAAAACACGGTAATAGGCACAAAGAAGATTATAAGACTTGAAAAAGCGATTGTAACCGATGAGGCCGCATTTGTATTTAAACAGACAAGAAACAATCCCGCAATAAAAGCGGTCAAATGTTATAAATGAATATCTTTTATGTGCAATATATATAAATGAAACTATTGATTTTTGTGAAAGTTATGGTATAATAGCCTCACGAAGTGTTGATAAATCGAAGATTTTTAATACTTCTTAGAACATTGTAACTTGATGCTGCGGCGATGGTTGTCAACTTGCAATTATCGTATAATTTTTTCTTTATTAAAACGGGGGGAACACTTATGAAACGAACAGAAATTGCAAAGCTTTATGAAAACGCGAGTGCGTATACAAGCGAACCTGTAAAAGTTTGCGGCTGGATAAGAACCAACCGTGACTCAAAGGCGCTTGGATTTATGGAAATTAATGACGGAAGCTGCTTCAAAGGCGTTCAGATCGTTTTTGAGGCGGACAGGCTTGATAATTTTGCTGAAACGGCAAAGCTTAATGTCGGTACGGCGGTAATTGTTGAAGGCGATCTTATTCTCACTCCGCAAGCAAAACAGCCGTTTGAAATAAATGCGGTAAAAGTTGAAGTTGAGGGCGCATCAACCCCGGATTATCCTCTTCAAAAAAAGCGTCATTCACTCGAATATCTTCGCACAATAGCACACCTAAGACCCAGAACAAACATCTATTCGGCAGCTTTCAGAATCCGTTCTGTCGCCGCTTTCGCCATTCACACCTTTTTCCAAAATCAAGGCTTTGTGTATGCCCACACACCGCTTATTTCCTGCAGCGACTGTGAGGGTGCGGGCGAAATGTTCAGAGTGACAACTCTTGATATGGAAAATCCGCCCCAAAACGAGGACGGAAGCATTGACTACTCACAGGATTTCTTCGGCAAGAGCGCATATCTTACCGTTTCCGGTCAGCTTCAAGGCGAAATTATGGCTCAGGCATTCGGCAAAATCTATACCTTCGGTCCGACATTCAGAGCCGAAAAATCATATACTCAGCGTCACGCTGCGGAATTTTGGATGATCGAACCCGAAATTGCTTTTGCGGATCTTATGGACGATATGGAGCTTGCAGAGGCAATGATAAAGTTTGTTATTAAATATGTGCTTGAACATTGTAAACAGGATATTGATTTCCTTAATCAGTTCGTTGACAAAGGTCTTATTGAAAGGCTTACAACCGTGGCAAATTCCGACTTCGGCAGAGTAACTTACACCGATGCCGTAAAAATGCTTGAGGAACACAACGATGAATTTGAATTTAAGGTTTATTGGGGCTGTGACCTTCAGACGGAACATGAACGTTTCCTTACAGAGCAGATTTTCAAAAAGCCGGTTTTCGTAACAGATTATCCGAAAGAAATTAAGGCTTTTTATATGCGTCTTAATGATGACGGAAAGACCGTTGCGGCCTGCGACTGTCTTGTAATGGGCATCGGTGAGATTATCGGCGGCTCTCAAAGAGAAGAACGCTATGACGTACTTGTTGAGAGAATAAAGGAGCTTGGACTTAAAGAAGAAGATTACTGGTGGTATCTTGACCTTCGCAAATACGGCGGAACAAAGCACGCAGGTTTCGGTCTTGGTTTTGAAAGACTTATTATGTATTTGACCGGAATTTCAAATATCAGAGACGTTCTTCCGTTCCCGAGAACTACAGGCTCGGCAGATTTTTAAAATAAATATCAGAGGTATATATGATGGCATTAAAAGATTACACAAAAGAACAGCTTGTCACCCTGAAGGCGGAGCTTGAAAAAGAATATAACGAATTTAAGGCGAAGGGTCTTAAGCTTGATATGTCAAGAGGTAAGCCCGGTGCAGATCAGCTTGCACTTTCAAATGCGCTTCTTGATGTTCTGACTTCAAAGGATTTTGAACAGGGCAGCGTCGGAAGCTCTGAAATGAGAAACTACGGCATTATAACGGGTATTCCCGAATGCAGGAAGCTTTTTTCTGACCTTCTCGGCGTAAGCGCGGATAACATCATCGTCTGCGGCAACTCGAGCCTTAATATGATGTTTGACTATATCACACAATGTATGCTTACCGGTTCAGACGGTACACCGTGGAAGGATCAGGGCAAAATTAAATTCCTTTGCCCCTCGCCCGGATATGACAGACATTTTGCAATTTGCCAATATTACGCAATGGAGCTTATTACTGTGCCGATGACAGGCGAAGGCCCCGATATGGACGTTGTCGAAGAGCTTATCAAAGACAGCAGTGTAAAAGGTATGTTCTGCGTTCCGAAATATTCAAACCCGACGGGTGAAACATATTCAAGAGAAACAGTTGACCGTATTGCAAAAATGAAGCCGGCAGCAAAGGATTTCAGAATTATTTGGGATAACGCTTATATTATCCACGATCTCAAAGATGAGACGGATCATCTTGACAATATTTTTGATATTCTCAAAAAATATGACAATGAAGATATGGTAATTGAATTTACTTCAACCTCAAAAATCACCTTCCCCGGCGCCGGCGTTGCCTGCCTTGCCGCTTCGGATAAAAATATTGAAATTATCAAGAACCGTATGCAGTTCCAAACTATCGGCCATGATAAAATCAATCAGCTTCGCCATGTAAAATTCTTCGGCAGCGTTGACGGAATTTTAAGGCATATGCAGCTTCACAAGGCTATTCTTGCTCCGAAGTTTGACGCAGTTATAAATGAATTTGATGCTTTACTTTCAGAATATGAGATTGCAAGCTGGACAAAGCCCAACGGCGGTTATTTTATAAGCTTTGACGTAATGCCGGGTACGGCAAAAAGAGTCGGTCAGCTTTGCAAAGAAGCAGGTGTAACGCTCACAACCGTTGGCGCAACTTATCCGTACGGCATTGACCCGCAGGATAAGAACATAAGAATTGCACCGTCATTCCCGCCGGTTGACGAACTTATAACGGCAACAAGGCTTTTGTGCATCTGTGTAAAGCTTGCCGCAACAGAAAAACTGCTTGGTTAATTAGGAGCGACCGTATGTGGTCGTAATGTAACATAAAAATTTTTTAGGAGCTGCCGCACTAAGGACAGCCCCTATTTTTTTCTGCTTTTTTGTCAAAGTCCGTGCTATTGGTTTTGGAAGCTTCAGGCTTGCCGCAAATTAAGGAATCACTGATTAATACAAGCAGCCCTACTTGACGGTAAATTATTCCGTCAGT
>CANQLQ010000066.1 GCA_947624755.1 uncultured Clostridia bacterium
TCAGCAATGTTTCTTTTGGAACTTTTCTTTCAAAAGAAAAGTTCGCCGACGGCAGTCAAAACCAATAATTTGCACAAGCAAAAACCAAAAACAGCAAACTACAAATCAGAAAAAACCTAACCTTTACAACAAACAAGGGAAGCCTTGAATCAATCAGAGCTTCCCTAAATCTATTTTATACTTACCCAAAAACTTACTTAGCGGCAGCGGAAGAGTTGTTCTGTGAGTTTTCCCTTCTGGCGGTAGTACCTGCCGGTTTTTCGGTTATATTTCCTGCCCTTGTAAGAGCGAATTTCGTTATAACCGGACCAATAATTTCATAAACAAGAACGCCGAAAAGAATAACAAATCTTACCGTTGCACCTATTTCGGTTTGACCGAAAACCGCATCGGAAGAAACCGTGCTGACCATTCCGAGCGCAACGCCTGCCTGCGGAAGAAGCGCAAGACCGAGGTTTTCGGTGACGCTTTTGTCAAAACCGAGAGCTTTTGTTCCGGTGATTGCGCCGAGAATTTTTCCGCTTGAACGTGAAACTATATAGATAATTCCGATGAGAACGAAAATCGGATTTTTGAAAATGCTTAAATCAAGGCTTGCACCGCTTATTACAAAGAAAAGCATAAATAGCGGTTTTGTCCAGCGTTCGGTTCTTTCCATCATTTCCTCTGAGGTTTTGCAGACATTGCAGAAAATTGTTCCGAACATCATACACGTCAAAAGCGGCGAAAAACCTATCTTAATTTGAGCAATTTCAAAAGTAAGATGAGAGACAACAATAGTTAAAAAGGTAAAAGCTATAATGAGAGTCAGACGGTTTGAACGTGAATGGAAAAGCTTTTCGACTTTTGAAAGAACAAAGCCCGAAAGTGCGCCGAGAACAAGAGAAAGAATAATTTCTATAAGCGGTTCAAAAGCAACCGAGACTATATCAATACTTCCGCCGTAAAGGGCTTTTGCAATACCGAAGGAAACGGCGAAAACAATAAGACAAACCGCATCGTCAAGGGCAACTACCTGTAAAAGCAAATCGGTAAGCGTACCTTTTGCCTTATATTGACGAACGACCATAAGAGTTGCCGCCGGAGCAGTAGCCGAAGCGATTGCGCCGAGAATTATGCAGGCGGTAATGGGAAGGTAGTCTGTACCTGTGGCTTTGAGAATTATAAAATGTGTGGCGATAAGCGCAATATCTGCGACAATTGTTGCCATAACGCCTTCGCATATTCCGACTACGACAACCTTTTTTCCCGTTTTCTTCAAAGATTCGAGCCTGAACTCATTGCCGATATCAAATGCTATGAAGCCGAGCGCAACGTCGGAAATAATGGTAAATGCATCTACCGGAGAAAGAGTGTCATTATAGCCGAGCGAATATCCGGCGAGGTTAAATCGACCAAGGCAGAATGCACCGATAATTACACCGCCGAGAAGATAAGCCGTAACGTCGGGAAGGTTCAGCGGTTTTAGAACTCGGGTAAGCAGCAGCCCGATAAGCAAACTGAACGAAACGCTCAAAAGAATTTGTTCAATACTCATTTTTGTGCCTTCTTTCTGCAAATTGTAACTATTATATCACTGCCTATTTTAAGTGTCAAATAAAAAGTGTTCAAAACTCCCATGGGGCGAATTGACGGAACAATTTACCGTCAAACAGGGTTGCTTGTATTAAGGAACCACTGAATAAATCACGCCTGCCGGCTGAACGCGCATCTTGCACCGATATTTTCCGTCATTTTTGCCAAAAGCTCCTTGAAATACGTCAGTATTCCTGCGTCGCTTTTGACAATCTGACGAAAAATTCGGCGGCGCAATCTGCACGTTCGATTTAATCAGCGTTTCCTTAATCAGTGCTTCCTTAGATTTAATCAGAGCTTCCTTAATACAAAGTCCCCGCGAGTGTAAAGAACTGTCACTTCACACCGTGCATATCAATAAAATGCCTTTAATGTGCAAATTTCAAAAGGTCTTAACTGCGTTTCAAATACATTGCCGCTTACCTTTTCCGCTGTTTCTTCTTCAAGCATATTCGTCTCGGCAAATGCTTTTACTTCGCTGCAAAACTCAATTACACAGTTTGTTCTTGTACCCTCTGCTTCATAAAAACGAACGATGAAAGCTTTTTCTTTATCTTCACATGGCTTTACAGACTCAACAATAATGTTAGGCATACTTGTCTTTACAAGCTGTTTCGCCTCATATGCACCTTCGGAAATAACCTGCGGAATGTTGAGCATATATGAAGGCTCAATAACCGCCTTTGCGCCGAAAGCGCAGTTATGAGGAAGGAATGAATAGACCGCCTTGTGTATACCGTGGTCGCCCTTAACATCGGGACGCTTGCCGCCCTTATGAAGGGAAAGAGCGATTCGCGAACCGTTGACGGAAATTCCGTATTTGCAGTCGTTGAGCACGGCTACACCATAGTTTGGTTCGGAAAGGTCGGTATATTTATGGTTGACAACTTCAAACTTCGCCTGTTCAATGCTGTTATTCCTTGTGGTAGGACGTTTGCAATATCCAAACTGAATTTCGTGTCTTGCAAAATCTTCACGGACATTGGTATCAAAAGCAGCTTTAAGAAAGCGGTGGTCATCGTTCCAGTCCATAACTGTGTCGAAACGCACTTCGGCACTGTCCGCAAAGAAAATCATATCCTGAGTAACGGTTGACTTTTCGCTGATTTTATATTTGCTTCTTATGATAAATGCGGCAGCTCCGTCAGAAACAACTTCCCTTTCAAGAAGATTTGCACAAGGTGCAAACTTCATTTCAATGTCCGGGTCAATATCCCAGTTATCCCAGCATTGGGGAACATCTTCCGCCATAAGGAAAGTGCCGAAAGCAAGTCCGTCAACAAGCTGTCGTTTTGCGCTCTTGTCAAAGAATGAACTTATAAATCCGTTTTCGTCAAACTCTACCTTTGCAAACGGAGTTTCAAGCTTGTTTTCGCCATAAACAAATGCCGAATCGCTCTTTTCTTCTTCACCGTAGGGCAGCTTTATCGACGAGAAAGCCGGAATCTTTACTCCCGAAATAATGCGCTTGCTTTTGCCGTCAATGTCAGTATAAACCTGCTGTTTTCTGCCCTTTACGGTCTTGCCGTTGTTGTCACAAAAAACAGCGTCGCTTCTTTCAAAGGAAAGCGGGTTGGTAACAGTAATACAGTCCTCGGCGTTACCTTTTGATATGGTTCTGATCTCTTCGTTTGCAGTTTGTATAACCTGTCTCATCTGAGACTTGCTTTCCTCGTGGGCACGGTTTATGCAAGTACCCGGAAGAATGTCGTGGAACTGATTGATAAGAATGGTTTCAAGAAGCTTATTGGTTTTTTCCGTACTGCCCGCCCTGTTCGCTTTAACATTTTCGACCGCTGTCAGATATTCAAGAGTACGAAGGGAAAGTTCGGCTTTTCGGTTGTTGCGCTTGATTTCGTGCTGATTTGTAAGTGTTCCGCGATGAAGCTCAAGATAAAGCTCGCCTTTGTATGTATTTGGATTTACCACCGTTTTTTCAAGGTCTTTCATAAACTCGCTTACGGTTGTATGATAAGTTTTCGCAACATCATAAAGATTTTCGATGCGTCTTGCGGTTTCAAGCATTTCAAACTGGGGTCCTCCGCCGCCGTCACCGTAGCCATAAGTCACAAGCCGCTTATTTGTAACGGTTGGCTGATTAGTTTTGTGATCGGAAGTTACAATTGCATCGTTTATTTCCTTTACATTCGGCCAGCTATGGGTTGTATTGAAATGCGAAAATACCTTCGTGCCGTCAATGCCCTGCCAATAGAAAGAGTTATAAGGGAAAGGATTGGTGTCGTTCCAACTGATTTTGGTCGTAAAGAAATAATCCACGCCGCAGCCCTTCATAATCTGAGGAATAGACGCGCTGTAGCCGAAGGTGTCGGGAAGCCAAAAAGAATCCGACTTGTAGTCAAAATATTTCTTTGTAAATCTTTGACCCCAAAGGAACTGCCTTATTATAGACTCGCCCGAGGTGATATTGCAGTCACATTCAACCCAAACTGCACCGTTAGGTTCGTATCTGCCCTCTTTAACTTTTTCCTGAATGCCTTTGAAAAGGTCGGGATAATATTTTCTTACCATTTCGCTGTGGCAGGAAGAGCTTTGTATAAAGCGGTGTTCGGGATATTGCTGCATAAGACTTAGCTGATTACTGTAGGTTCTGGCGCACTTTTTGATAGTTTCACCGACGTGCCACAGCCATGCCGTATCCATATGGGAATGTCCGATTATGCCTACCGAAGGGGCGCAGTCACTGTTCTTTTTGGAAAGAACTTCTGTAAGGAACGGCTGAGCCTTTCTTATAGCGTCAAAAAAGACATCTTTTGTAATATCTTCGGGTGAATAGTAAATAACCTTATGGACTTCGGTAAGCGCATTTATTGCATAAGCCTTCATAAAGCTGTTGTCGGGAAGCTCGCAGGCAAGCTGATTGACTGTCACAAGGTCAAAATAGAACCGGTTTATTTCCTTATTTTTAACGCATATGTCAAGGCTTTCAAAGGTATAGCCGAAGTCATTAAAAAATTCCAAAAACGGGTCGCAGCCCTGGTAGTCATGACCTGCATAGTACTCGATAGCAATATCAATCACTTCGCCTTTGACTGCGTTTTTCTTCACAAGACCGCAGTAGTGGTTTCCGTGAGAAGTATAAACGATTTTTGTATTAAACGTACCAAACGGAACACCGTTGACCCAAAGCATAGCTTCATAGCCGCTAACCTTCGGCATAAGAAAAATATCTTTTCCGTCAAGTTCATCGGGAACGGTATACGATGTTTTAAACCAGCAATAGTTTCCCTCGCCGCCCCATTTGAAGCCACTTTCAATTTGAACAAATTTTTCATCGGACGGGATAGTATGGTACTGCTTTTCGGTAAGGAAGGCAGAAGTCGGTAAAGACTCGATTTTTTCAAAAAGATAAGGGTTCAAGGTGTCCTCAAACCTTTTAAGTTTTGTAAGCATTTTTTCATAATGTGCTTTGCAAAGCATTAGCTTCACCTCCAAGGTGAAGTATAGCATAATGGAAAAAGTTTTACAACGAAAAATAGAATTTTTGTTTATACATTACTATGGAAGCTCTGATTCCTTAATGTTCCGAAAAATAAAAATTCGGAGTAAGCATAGCTTATCCCCGAATTTTACGTTGCTTATTAATGATGTGTACTGCCACATGTTGCGCCGGCATTATATCATTAGTCGTTCTTCAATTATTCTTGGAACATTGGCGTTGAAAGGTATCTGTCGCCTGTATCCGGAAGGAGCGCAACAATTGTCTTGCCTTTGTTTTCCGGACGTTTTGCCAGTTCAAATGCCGCCCATACTGCTGCACCGGCTGAAATTCCGACAAGAACACCCTCTTTTCTTGCAATATTTTTTCCGGTTTCAAAGGCATCCTCATTTTCGACAGCTATAATTTCATCATAAATATTTGTGTCGAGAATCTCCGGAACAAAGCCTGCGCCTATGCCCTGAATTTTATGCGGACCTGCCGTACCTTTGGAAAGAACCGGTGACGATGCAGGCTCAACACCGACAATTTTTATGTTGGGATTCTTAGATTTGAGATAAGTTCCCACACCGGTGATCGTTCCGCCTGTGCCGATACCGGCAACAAAAATATCAACCTTTCCGTCGGTATCTTCCCAAATTTCGGAGCCGGTAGAAGCGATATGTGCCTTCGGATTTACCGGATTGGTAAACTGAGACGGGATAAAGCTTCCTTCTGTTTCTTTCGCAAGTTCATCGGCTTTTGCGATTGCTCCGGTCATTCCCTTTGCGCCTTCGGTAAGAACAATCTCGGCTCCGTAGGCTTTGAGAAGATTTCGTCTTTCCACGCTCATTGTTTCGGGCATTGTGAGAATAATTTTGTAGCCCTTTGCGGCGGCGACAGCGGCAAGTCCGATTCCCGTGTTTCCGCTTGTCGGTTCAATTATTGTTGCGCCCGGTTTAAGCTTCCCGCTTTTTTCGGCTTCGTCAATCATAGCGTAGGCTATTCTGTCTTTTACGCTTCCTGCCGGATTGAAATATTCAAGTTTTGCCAAAACGGTGGCTTCGACGCCTTTTTCTTTGATAAGTTTGTTGAGTTTGAGAAGCGGTGTTGAGCCGATAAGGTCAGAAATTGATTCATAGATTTTCATTTTAAATTACTCCTTTAATATAGTTCTTGTTGTAAAATTGTCGGACAGAAATAAACTGAGATTTAACATCGTCCGTATATTATGTATTTACTCATAATCTTTCCTTCTTTTCATTTCCTACTATACATAGTAGTTTGATAGGTTTATATTATCACTACTTTTTTTATTTGTCAACAGATTTTGGAAATTTTTTTATATTTTTTAAAGCATTTGTTTGATGCTTGAAAAAACAAAGACAGGCCGCAAATTATGCAGCCTGCCTTATATGTATAAAGTTATTGAAAAAAGTCGTTTCGCGGCGTACGGTAAAAAGCTTACGTCACCCTACCCTGCGTAACTGATGTGGACAATACCCGCTTAATCTTTGTAGCCGAAGTAGATGTCCTCGCTGTATACGTTGTTTTCTGATGGGTCATGGTGAGCATACCATACCTGAGCAAAGAACGGATTAACCTTTGCAATTTCATCATACTTCCAAGGCATCGGAAGACATTCCGGACACCAGTGACCACCCTTGAGAGCAAGGTTCGGAGACATCTCAAACTCGTGACCAAATGCACATTTCCATTTAATTGGAGTGTACATATCTTTTCCAAGCTTCTTTGAAATACATTCGCCGCCTCTGAATTGAGCAGCTTTCTGCATATCGGCAATTGTGAGCTTGTCAAACGGCTTTGATTCATCATAACCGTGATCAAGATAGCTCATTTCAAACTTGTCGGGAATTACAACCTCAAAATTATCCCATGTTCCGATTGCCTTATATGCTTCGATCGAACCGTAGTAAGCTGTGATTCTGTCTTTCATGTTGTTTTCAATCCATGCCTGCGTGCCGTACATCGGTGAATATGCGATAGGTTTCATCATGAATTTCTTAACAAGAGATATCGGAGCAAGACCCGAAAGCTTGTAATAAAACGGCGCTGTCTTTGCGATCTGCTTAAAGTAATCGGCAACAGGGACGTTGTATCTGAAATGAAGATAGTTCTCAAGCTCTTCAGCGTCGGTATACCACTGACCGTGGAAGTTGCGAAGTGTAAACCAATTTGGTTCAAAAATCTTTTTAACAATATCGTCGCCTTTAAGACCGATTGCGTTCAAAAGATAACGTTCAAATTCATAGTTGGTAAGTCTGTATTCAGGACCGGAGCTGATGTTATAGAATCGACGCCAAAATTCTTCGGGAACATTATCGTTGCATATTTTTGCACAAAGAAGACCGCTGTCTTCAACAGTTGCCCATTCAAGCACACCGTTGATTGGAACGTGGTACATAATCGGTTCCATATTGTAAAGAATATCCGCGTAAAGGATACCTGTCTGACGAAGCGATACCCAATAGCGAAGTCCTGAATCAGCGAGGATAGCTTCGGCCTGAGTCTTACTGATTGCATAGTGGTCATAAACACTAATCTGAATCGGGTCACCTGTTCTGCCCCAATGAACGGGAGCGTTTCTGTCGCCGGTTTGGGCAACCGTTCCGATGTAAACGACCTTGATTTGGTCTTTATTCGGCTGTGCTTTTACTGCGTTGACAATGTTCTGCATTGCAGTTACATTGGTAAAGATTGTTCTTTTTGGGAAGTAGTCAGCCGCCGGTGAAACCATACCTCCAACGTGAAGGACAAAATCCGAACCTGTTACACATTCAAGAATGTCTTCATAGTTAACAAGGTCACCCCATACGATTTTTACGCATGGATCGTTTTCATAGCCGGCAAATTTTTCTCTGTTCTTTTTACTGTCACGAAGGAGCACAACGATGTTGTACATACTGCGTCTTTTGTAAAGCTCCTTAAATCCGGCAAAACCCATATTGCCTGATGCGCCGGTAAGGAATACAGTTTTTTTCTGCATTTTTATCACCTTTAATATAAATAAATTTTGGCATTTCCCGCCGTCGGGGATATTATAAAATATATCATTACATAGTTTGTTAACATATGATTAACTTTATTTTAATATCTGCTGAACAAACGCTCACAAGACATGATTGTTTTATTTTAACAATATTAAGGAAGCCCTGATTAAAGCACGCTTAAAGCATAATATTCATATTGCTTACAAATATTCCGTAATACTTTGCCAAAATACTCAGGGCTTTTGCAAATTAAATTTTTCATAAATCGCGTAGGAGCGACCCCATGTGGTCGCCCACGGGCATCGTCCGCAGGAATTACGCGGCGGGCATCGCCCGCAGGAGTTACGCGGGTTGGATTGATGTAAATCTTTACACACATACCCCACGGCACGGCTTTTGCTATAAACCATAATCGCGTAGGGGCGACCCCATGCGGTCGCCCACGGGCATCGCCCGCAGGAATTACGCGGGTTGGATTGATGTAAATCTTTACACACATATCCCACGGCACGGCTTTTGCTATAAATCATAATCGCGTAGGGGCGACCCCATGTGGTCGCCCACGGGCATCGCCCGCAGGAATTACGCGGGTTGGATTGATGGAGTGTTATACTATAAGTAGAGTCGACAATTCCCCTAAGAAGCAGTATAATAAAAACTAAGAAAGAAGGGAAAA
>CANQLQ010000067.1 GCA_947624755.1 uncultured Clostridia bacterium
GTCTGAGTGAAGAGTACTGCGGCTTCACATCAGGCGTCGATCAGCAGTGAACGTGAACAGCCGAGCATTCTCGTAGGCTGTCATGACTTAGAGGATACCAAGCTTTTAAGCCTGTCATTCGGCGTAAGAGCAAGGGAAAGTTAAAAGACTGACTCCACCCGAAGAAAGTTATATGGACGAATTTTCGGACGCGGCTTCGATTGCCGCCGTCTCCACCAATTTAAGCACCGTGAAAATACGGTGTTTTTTGTTTTTTAGGGAATAATTTAAAATATTAATTTTTCTCTTTTAGACAAAAATGCAAAAAAGCGTGGCGGAACGCTTCAAAAATTTATAAAAATAATATAAGTATCTTCAATTAGTTATCATTACTATATACAAAAACGTAAATCATATTGCATATTTAAAATATAAATATTTTATTTAGGAAAATCGAATTTCTATAAAATAAAACTCTTTACATAAGACAATACGGCATAGTTATGCTCTAATGAACTTTTTGTTTGAAATGTGATTTTTTAGTTGACGTATAGACTTTTTTATTATAAAATGAGGGTAAAATGTATGCTTTTAAATGAGAATTAGTATAAGGAGAGAGCTTATGTTAAAGACGGAATATCCTAACCCTCAATTTCAAAGAAAAGACTGGGTTTGCCTTAACGGAGAATGGGATTTTGGCTTTGAAAGGGCAGTAAAGGGTTTTATTTTTTCTCGAGACGAAAGAAAGGCTGTTGAGATCAGAAATAAAAAATCTTGTAAATACAAAATAAATGTTCCGTTTTGTATTGAAAGCAAGCTTTCCGGAATAGGATATACCGATTTTGTCAATAGAGTTTGGTATAAAAAAACGGTTAATATTAATAAGAAAGACCAACGAGTTTTTCTAAATATCGGCGCGGCGGACAATCTTACAACCGTACTTATCAACGGAAAATCGGCAGGCAGACATAAGGGAGGTTATACCCCTATAAGGTTTGAAATAACCGAACTCGTCAATGACGCGGAAAATGAAATTTTTATTCTTTGCGAAGATGATGTAAAAAATCCGTTCGTCATAAGGGGCAAACAAAGCGAGAAAAAGAAAAGTCACGGCTGTGATTATACGAGAACAACGGGAATTTGGCAAACCGTTTACCTTGAATATACACCCAAAAATTACATAAAGAATTTTAAAATTTACCCCGATGCCGAAAACTCAAGGGTAACTGTTTGCGCCGAACTTTGCGGTACGGGCGCTTTCAAAGCCGAGGCTTTTTATGAGGGTAAACCTGTCGGTGAAGCCTGTGCAAAAAGAGCCGCGGTCGCAAGCGTTTTGCAAATTGATCTTTCCGGTAAACACCTTTGGGAACCGGGCAAAGGCAAGCTCTATGATTTAAAACTTTCTTTTGATGAAGATGAAGTATCGAGCTATTTCGGACTTCGCGATTTAAGGCTTGACGGCTTTAAATTTTTAATCAACAACAAAAGCGTTTTTCAGCGTCTTGTTCTTGACCAGGGCTTTTATAAAGAAGGCATATACACCGCAAAAGATGACGAAGAAATTAAAAGGGATATTGAGCTTTCAATGGCTTTGGGCTTCAACGGCGCAAGACTTCATCAGAAAACATTTGAGCCGAGATTCCTTTATTTCTGCGATAAAATGGGATATCTTGTTTGGGGCGAATATGCAAACTGGGGACTTGATTATTCCTCGCCAAAGAGCGTTGATGTTTTTCTAAATGAATGGAAAGAAGTGCTTGAAAGGGATTTTAACCACCCTTCAATTGTCGGCTGGTGTCCTTTCAATGAAACATGGGATTACAAGGGCAAACCGCAATATGACCCGCTTCTTGCAACCGTTTATGACTTTACAAAGACAGTTGATACCACAAGACCCTGCATCGACACAAGCGGCAATTTCCATGTAAAAACAGATATATACGATGTTCACGATTATAACTATGACGTTGAATTGTTTAAAAAGAATTACGACCGCCTTATGACCGAAGGATATCTTTATGAACACGTTCTTGTCGATAATAATGGAAGGCAGAAATATGGCGGTCAGCCGACTTTTGTCAGCGAGTATGGCGGAATAAAATGGGAAACCGACAAAGAGCATAAAGCCTGGGGTTATGGAGAAGATGTAACGACTGAAGAGGAATTTGCCGAAAGATATTGCGGTCTTACCGATGCTCTTATTTCAAACAGTAAGATGTTCGGTTTATGCTATACTCAGCTTTATGACATCGAACAGGAGCAGAACGGTCTTTATGACTATGAGCGTAAAAAGAAGTTTGAAGATAAAATTTATGAGCGGATTAAGGCAATAAATTCCAAAATCGCCGCCATAGAAAAAGAAGATTAAATTTTTTAGGAAGCTTTGCAATATCAAAAATAATAATAAAACTTAAAGTGGCTGCCGTTTTGACAACCACTTTTTATGTTATTTTATTGTTCGTTCGGGATATTTTCTTCCTTGACCTCAAACTTTTTTTCGTCGTCTGTTTTCGGAGAAATAACCTGGCGAATAACCGTGCTTGAATTTTTTGGAGGATAAATCATAACGCGTTCGATTTCGCTTCCCGTTTTAATCGGCTCAGGCTCTTTTTGAACCTGAATTTCCGGTTCGGGATAGATGATAAACTCATTATATGACTTTGTTTCAACAGGTGGGAACGGCGGCTTTTTGGAGGGCTTGCCGCGTTTCTTTTTAAGCTCTGATACGAGAATAATCAAAACAAGGATAACAACGGCTGCAATTGAAATTACAATGCCTGCTTGAAGGCCTTTTGCCTTATATTCAAATTTTATATCATGGTTTCCCTTCTTTATGTTAAGACCAAGTAAACCGTCGCCAATAGAAACATAATCGTCTAAGGAAAGTTTTTCTCCGTCAACATATACTTTCCAGCCCTCGTCATATGGAATTGAGGTGAAAAGTATACAATTGCGATTAGCGCTGAATGTACCTTCTATATTGCCGCCGTCAAGTGACTTGATATTCAAAACGTTTTCACTGAGTTTTTCATAGCCTTTGTCAAGAATTTTGTCGTTTATGGTATAGGCATAAATTCTAACTTTTCCGCTGTCTTGTTCATACGGTACGGTTATGGAAATTGTTTCGTCCGCTTTATATCTGCCAATGTCAAGAAGCGCGTCATGAGAAGCGCCCTGGGTAATAGTGCCGAGACTCGATGTAATTGATACATCTTTTGAGTTTCCGCCTTCGACGTTGAAATAAATATAGACATTGCCTGCCTTCTTGGTATTGATATAGAAGGTTGTTGAAGCATCGGTATCTTTTACTGTCTTGTTAAAGCTGTAAGTGTGATTATTTATGCTTTCGCTGAATGTATCAATATTTGTGTAATTGATGAAAGAAATCTCAATTTCTTCAAACGGATTGCCAAGACCTGTTGCTTTTTCAAAGAAATCAGCTTGTACATTAAAAGGATTTACTTCTCTTTGATAAACTTCACCTTGAAAATCCCAGTCTTTTACATCTTCGTTAACTGCGAAAGCAAGGGGAAGATAATATTTGTTTTCATAGACCTCATATTTGTCAAATTTTTTAAGTCTTTTGTAGTATTTATTTGAAAGAACATTCGGAGTGTTGTTATTGACAATATATTTGAGAGAATGCATCATATTGAAAATCGGAGTCTGCGGATTATAAGTATAACTGTTGATATCGTTGCTCATAAGACCGAGTCTGTTTTCAAGGTTTGAAAGATTTTCATATGCCATTGAAGAGAAAATTGAAGCTCCGTTATAGCCGAACCAGCTCGGATCCATTCTTGTTCTAAGATTTGTAAGCTCCATACGGTAAAACTCGCCTTGTTCAATAGTGTCAAGATAGGTTTTAACTTCTTGAAAATCATTGTAATCTGATTCGTATGATTCTCTTGTAACACTGTTTGGGAAGCTTGCGGTGTCGGATGCAATAACTTCACAGACTATGAATACGCAAAGCAAAGTTGCAATAAATGATTTTTCGTACCTTTTGTCCTTGAGAACAGTAAGCATTACAACATAAATAACGGTAAGAACAAGGGTAATAAAAACTGTTGAAGTGTCGGCGTTTTTTGATTCAACCTTGTCAATAAGGAAACAAAATGCCGCAATAGCAACGCCGACAACACCGATTTGTTTTGAAGTAAATTCATTCAGTCTTACGAAAGTCTTGTACGCAATGACAAGAAGGATAAACGAATACATGAATGAAAAACGGTAGGGAAGGTCATTTGGAAAATGCATTCCGTGCCAGATAAAGTTGAAATAGTTGAAATTAAAGGAAATATAAAAAACAGCAAGAAGACCGATTGTTGTAATTTTTTCTTTCCTTGAAATTGATTTCGTGAAGAAATAAAGCGGAGCAAGTATAACGGTGAGCATACCGCAGTATACATTAGGCAAAACATCATCGCCGCTGCTTCTTATTGTTGTTTCAAGAGAGGGAAGGTGATTTGCAAAAAAGTCAAAGAAATTGAAATACAGAGTACTGCTGTGAGGCATGGAGCTTGAAGTAGCCGAACAGGTTTTGAGTATCTGATATGTCGGAAGAAGGGCGAAAGCGATAAGAGCCGCAGAAAGAATTGAAGCGCCGGCAAAAATCATACCGCTTCTGAAAAATCTGCTGTTGCGGCGTTTAAATTTAAGCTTTTTCTTGTGTGAAAGCTGATACTCTTTGCTGAGGATAGCCTTGCGCGGATTTGAAATGATGTAGTAATAAATGAAATAAACTACAGCAAAAAGGCAAAGCATATAGGACATATAGTAGTTTGAGAAAAGAGAGAGAGAAAGGCCGGCAATATATATCCAAGGCTTGCCGGTGTCAATAATTCGTTCAATACCGAGCAAAATTATCGGGAGCAGCATCATTGCATCAAGCCACATTACGTTCCAGTAATAAGCGAGCATATATGCGCAAAACGCATACATAATACCGAATGTGGCTGTGACAATGCTGTGATTACGCTGGGATTTTTTCAGATAATAAGTGAAGGTTGATGCCGAGATGCCGGCTTTTATAAGAATCATTACTGCAATTGCTTCAGGGACGTGCTTGTGACCGAAGAAAACAACTATCGCGCCGATTGGGCTTGAAAGATAGTTGAAATAGTTGCCAAGGAAACAACTGCCAAGACCTGCCTGCCAAGAATAGGTTGAAAAATTATGCGAAAACAGCTTGTCATACAATTCGGCAAAAAGAGGTCCGTATTGATGATAAAGATCCATTCTTAAAATTGTGTTCTCCCCGAACGGGAAAAGACCTGTTATTATATAAATAACAAGCATAGTTGCAGAGGTTGCTAAAAAAGAAATTAAAACATAACGATTTTTATACAAAATGTTGTTTTTCTTTTTCATTATATACCTTCTTTCTTTTGTGCTTAGTATATGATATTGCAATAATACAATATTTTGATTAAATCTTCAAGATGTTTTAAAAAATACTGTAATTTTTTTGTTCTATTAAAGGACTTGTCTTCATAAGAATTGACTATAGGGCTGAAAGTAAATTACAGTTTCTATAAATTTTTCCGGGTTTTTTACAGACAACCGGCTAAAATTCGGACAAAGAAAGGAATTTGATTATGAGCCAAAATGAAAACAATGTGTTCAATAAAGCGGTTTGGCCGATAAGTTTAAATTTAAAAAGAAAATTACTCAATTGTGATGAACTGATAAAAAACGATACATATGAAATAAGACTTCGCGCAAACAGACCGGTAATTCTTTTCGGAGCAAAGGGCAGCTTGTTTTTCTCGTCTGATTCAACCGTAAGCAATACCTTAAGAAATAATACTTATATCTGTTCCGGTGAAGAGCTTACGGAAACCTTTAACCGTATGTGCGGATATTCTATTCACGCTCATCAGACAAGCATTAACAACGGTTTTGTAACAATGCGGGGCGGTCACAGAGCAGGAATTGCCGGCACTGCGGTTCTCGATTCAAAAGGCGAAATAATTAATATAAGAGATATTTCGTCTCTTAATATAAGAATTGCCAGAGAATCCGACGGCTGCTCTTCACAGTTAGTCAAAACATTTTTTAAAGATAAAGCAAGAAGCCTGATTATTGCAGGTCCGCCTTCAAGCGGAAAAACAACAATGCTCAAAGATCTTGCAAAAAAACTTTCAAGCGCAGACGGGTGCAAATGCTTTAAGCTTGCAATAATTGATGAAAGAGAAGAGCTTGCCGCCGTCGAGGGAGCGATACCCAATAACAATGTCGGACTCAACTGCGATATTTTAAATTCATATCCAAAAGAAAAGGCTGTGCTTACCGCAGTAAGGACGCTGTCGCCTGAAATTATTGTCTGTGATGAAATAGGAAGCGACAGCGAGGTCAACGCAATAAAACACGCAGTAAACACAGGCGTTCGATTTGTGGTAAGCATTCACGCCTCGGATTTTGATGAGCTTGTAAGCCGCCCGCAGGTCGAAAGCCTTTTAAGAACTTATTCATTTGATAATGTTGTAATGCTCGCCGGTGACGGACAACCGTGCAAAATAAAAGAAATTTATGAGGTCGGAGATCTGCTTGATGAAATTAACAGGCGCCGTTCTGGTATTTATGGCAATGACCTTGTCGGGAGTGACGGTATCGTCTCATCTTAAAAAAAGAAAAGAACTGCTTGAGGCAGTGCTGGCTTTTCTCGGCTCATTGAAAATCGAGTTCAGATATTCGGCTTTACCTCTTGAGCGTATAGCGGAAAAATATGCAAAAGAAGAAAATTATCGCTCGCTTTCTTTTTTGTCGCAGTGTTTAAGCGAAATTCAAGACGGAGCGGATTTTCCTTTTGCATGGAAAAGAGCTGTTGAAAACGAACGCTTGTTTTCACCGTCCGAAAAAGCAAAGCTTTCACAGCTTGGTTCACTTCTCGGAACAAGCGATGCACAACAGCAGGTGAATATGCTTTGTATCTATGAAGAATATTTTCGGACATATTATGAAAATTCATCAGAGACTTATAACAAATTCAGTAAGCCTGCAATTTTTACGGGCATTTTTATGGGTCTTTCGTTATTTGTTTTGTTTATATGATTCTAAGGAATCACCGATTAATACAAGCTATCCCCCCTTGATGGTAATGAATTAATAAGCGATTCCCTAACCATCATCTAAAACACTCACCGCTCGGTATCCGATTTTAAATGATGATCGGTATAGACCTTTGGATTTATGGAGGACACTATGGAAATTGAACTGATTTTTAGAATTGCCGCTATAGGCATAATAGTTTCTGTCCTTAACCAGGTTCTAAATAAGGTAGACAAAAGCGAATACACAACATTTACGACCCTTATCGGTATAATTATCGTTTTGTTTATGGTTGTTCCCGAAATAAGAGATCTTTTTGATTCTGTAAAGGATATGATTGATTATTGACGCAATAATAAAAATTTCACTTATTGCTCTGAGCACGGTGATTCTAAGTACAATTCTTTCCCAAACAAAAAAGGAATATGCTCTGTTCTTGCGCCTTGCGGGAGTCGTTGCCGTTTGCATGGCGATTATCGGTTCGGTATCGGATAAAATTATGTCGTTTATTTCCAAAGCGCAGGACTTAACCGATCAGTCCGAAATTGTATCTATTCTTATAAAAGGCGCAGTTATCTGTATTATAAGCGGACTTGTATCCGAGCTTTGCAAAGAAAGCGGAAATTCTTCGCTGTCCCAGGCAATTGAAATCTGCGGACGGTTAGTTATAATAATTCTTTCCCTGCCGCTTGTGAACGCTGTTATTGAAACAGCATTTTCATTCGTAAAATAGCTATGAAAAAATTAATTTTATTCTTCGTTATAATAACTTCGTTTTTTGCGTTTTTTTCTTTTGAGGCTTTTTCTGTCAATGAAGAAGAGGACATACAAAAAAGAACAGAAGAGGAACTTTTTTCTCTTTTTGATTCCGACACGGCCGAAGCCTTTGAAAAAATCGGAATAGACGGACTTGATTACAGTAAAATTTATAATGTTTCTTTTTCAAATCTTATAAGTTATTTTAAAACCGATCTTTCGGAAAAGTTTAATGAAGCGCTGAAATTTTTTATGTTTCTTTGCGCGATAGTAATGATAATTTCTGCGGTAAAGTCTTTTTCTTCGGTGGGTGAAGATAACTCGGCTTTGAGGCTTATTTCGCTTATGGCGATAATAATGCTCACTGTCGGAAAGCTTTCTCCTGTTATCAACACCGTTTTATCCGTTGTCGACCTATCGGGAAAATTTATGCTCGGATATATTCCGATTTTTGCCGGAGTCATAGCTTTTGGCGGAAATCCTGCGTCGGCGCTTACATATAACACTTTAACGCTTGCTTTTGCCGAAGGAATATCGGCCTTTTCAAACAATGTTGCAGTTCCCGCAATCGGTGCGTTTTACTGTCTCGGTATTTCTTTTTCACTTAACAAAAACGCAAATATTTCAAGATTTGTTTCCGCTTTCAGCAAGGTTTGTTCCGTTGCAATAGGACTTCTTGCTTCTGTGTTTACAGGACTTATATCAATTAAAGGAATAATGTCAGCGAGTGTAGATTCGGTTTCTTCCAAGGGTATAAGATTTATTATCAGCAGTATGATACCCGTTGTAGGCAGCGCAATCAGCGAAGCATACAGCGCAATAGTCGGAAGTATAGGACTTATAAAAGGTTCTGTTGCCGTAGTAG
>CANQLQ010000068.1 GCA_947624755.1 uncultured Clostridia bacterium
GCCCCTACGCGTTTATGATTTATAGCAAAAGCCGTGCCGTGGGGTATGTGTGTAAAGATTTACGTCAATCCAACACGCGTAATTCCTGCGGACGATGTCCGCCGCGTAATTGCTGCACGCCATGCGTGCTTAATCAGAGCTTCCTTAAAAATTCAGCTTTTCAAAGTTATCCAAAATCATCTTGGTCATATGAATATTTGAATTTAAAATATTCTTAAACTTACTGTAATTAGAAAAATATGCAATACACACTAATTGATTTGATAATACAACATATGGCAGCGCTTGTTTTTCTTCTTCGGTTAGTTTTAAGACTTTATCATAGCCCAGTATAATATTCCTGTAAATATCAATCCAATTGTCAAAAGTTTCTTTATTATTTACTGTTTCAGAAAGAATAGCGGTCGCTGCATAGCATAGGTCATATATTCTTAAATTCCTTTCAGACAGCTCAAAGTCAATAAAACCTATTTCGTTTTCTTTTATTATAACATTTCCTGGATTAATATCACGGTGAATAATTTGCTTTGGCAAACTGTTGTATATGGTTTTGAATACTTCAGAATATGATTTTATAATATAATCGGGAATATCTATAAAACTTTTCGCTTTTGGCAGCGATTGGTTTATTACATTTTCATACAAATTTACTTCATCAACCGCAGCCTCAACGGTATTTAATACCATATGCAATTTTGCAATACTTTTACCTAAGTTACAGGCAATTGATTTACCTACGGGTTCATTAAACTTTTGCGGGTTTATGTGTTCCCCCTCAAGCCTTTTAGTTAGGCAAAAATACAAATCATTTTTTTCAACAAAATAGCAGCCTTTATTCGTAGGAACTATCTCTGCGGTATATAGCCCAGAAGCTTTCATAGCCGTCAAAAGTTCAATTTGCTTTTTAATTTGCGCAAAATAATGAGAAACTTTTAAAATATAATTTTCACCAACATAAAAAGCGTTTTCATTGCGTCTTGCACAATTCCCGTAATAAGTATCTTTAATTGTATTGTCCGCTATGTCCCAATTTTCAATAACAACAGCAGATAATTTTTTATGACTTATCATAATATCTCCATCCTTTACTATAAATTTTGAAGGCTTTTCCGCCTTGAATTTATTGAGAAATTCTGATGGGGTATAGCCGATTTCACGCTTAAAAGCTTTATAAAAAGATGCATATGAGCTGAAGCCGTACTCCAACGCAATATCAATTTTTTTCTTACCGCGGCCCATTTCAAAAATTGCATTAAGTAATTTCCTGTGCAAAATATACTGCATAACAGGCATACCTACCGTACTTTGAAAAAGGCGATAAAAATAAAATACGCAAAAGCCCGATAAATCGGCTAAATCATTCGCTGTAATTTCAGCTTTTAGATTTTCTTCAACATAATCAATGCTGTTTTGAATTATTTGTCGATTATCCATCAGAACACCTCACTTTCTTTGTACTTGCAAGTTACGACATTATGATAACAAACAATTTAAAAAAAAGATTTCCTGTGTTGCCTATTTTCATTTTTTAACCATCGGCGAATAGCACTGCACCCAATATGAACCAATAGCAGAAAAAAGCAAAAGACTGCCGTCAGACATTCTCAGTGCATCTATTTAATAGCAAATATTCCGGTATAAGTATCCGCCTTTTTTAAAGCCGAAGTTCTGAACTTATTGCGTGCGTTTTCATCGAAAGAAATTTTTCCTGTTTCACCGCTGTACTCAATTTTTTTAATTTGAGAAATGATATCTTGAGTTTGAACCGAACCGGCGTTAACAACCGAATTTGCAAAAAGCATATATGCGTCATATGAAAGCACAGATGCCGTTGCCGCATTTGAATTTCCCGAATTCATATATTCAAGATCTTTGTCATTTGAAATCCAAGCCGAAAAATCAGTTATAAATTGTGAAGATGTGTCGATACCGCAATGAGAATAAGTATAAACCGGAAAAGCTACATTTTCGTTTTTTTCAAGCGTTGCCGCACTGTCCCATGCGCTGCCCCCTAAAATTGAAATTTTGGCATTTGCTGATTCACATTCATTAATAATATCGGAAGCATAATATTGCGACACAGGGGCATATATCAAATCATAACCGGAAATTTCATACGCAAAATTAATTTCATCTTCAAATGTTAAAATTTTTGCGCTTGCTCCAAGAGCCTCAAAACATTCTTTAAAATAGAGAGCCTCGGTCTGACTTATGTAATCACCAAGTTTTGAAATTACAACAGCCTTGCGCGCCATAATATTATCAAAAGCATACTTTGCACTTTCTTGAGCTTGTTCAAAATCATCTTTTGTAAAGGAAAATACAGTTTTATAATTTTCCAAAATTTTAACGGAACAACCGCTAGGACAAATAACCGGTATTCCCGCACTTTCAAAAATGTCGCAGACCTCAGATAAAATTCCGTTATCAAAAGAGCCGATAATAACCGAAACTCCGTCGGATACAAGCTTTTGCGCGGCTTGTCTTACCGAGTCGTCCGAAGCGCTGAACTCGGCAACATCAAGCTTAATTTTATATGTTTCATCCGATATTTCGATTTCGGGCAAAACTTCATTTGCATATTTCAGACCGAGAATCGACTGCTTTGAACCGATTGCATAATCTCCGGTTTGTTTTTCAAAAACGCCTATTTTAATAATATTGCTTTGCTCCTGCTGTGTGGCAGAGTTAATTTCTTCGGTTTCGTTTGTGTTGTCTGAAACAGGGCTGCTTTTGCACGAAACCAAAGTAAACAGCAAAATCAAAACAAGCGTCATAGCTATAATTTTTTTCATCGGAAACCCCCGCATAAGAAATAACTGATTCAGTCTTATTGTAACACTATAATTGCTTCTTTGCAACCAATAGGTAATATAAAACATTCAAATTACAATTAAGGAGGGACTGTCGTGGCAGAGACGACCACACGAGGTCGCCTCTGCGAGATTTATAAAAAATTCAAGAAATCTTCCCATAATTCCCACGGCGCTTTGCAACCGTAATTTCCGCTGTTATTTCTTTTAAATACTTCAAAAGCAAAATAAAGCATTATCGAAGCTGTAAAATTTATTTCCGACTCCCCTTTAATTTCAAATCTAAGCTTATCACAAAAGCAGTTAAAGCTATACTTTTGTGGTAAGTTATTTTTTATAAGACTATTGTATTTTTCATTGTAATTTTCATCGAAGTCTTTAAAATATATAATATATTCACTGTCATCGGTAACGCTTTTATCCGAAAGTATTTCTTTTTTTATCCGTTCTCCGATTTTTAAATTTTCAGCCGATACAAAGAAAAAATGCTTTTTATCGTTATTATGTATTTCGTCAAACACATACGCATCGAGCACTCCTTCAATATCTTTTACTTTATTTTTTAAAAAATAGTTTTGCCCGCTTTTCTCTTCTTTTGAATCAAAAAACGGAAATTCTAAAAAACCGGCAAGCTTTCTTAATATAGGAATAAAAAACGAATTGAGCCCGCAGCCGGTAACAGCCAATTTTTTTGCTTCTTTTGCATATTTGTCACACAGCTCTTTATGTATTTGCATTTTTTCTTGAATTTCATAACAATCAACAAGATTAAAATATTTTGCAATATACGGAGAAATTACAGGCAAATCATTTTCGCTTCCCATACAGACGAGCATAACATCAACCTTTTTCGCAAATTTGTTTATGTCAAAGAATGAATAAACGGGAGTATTATATTCGGATTTTACAAAAACGGTATTACGGCGGGTAAATATACCAACCAATTCAATATTGTCAAAAACAAGTGCCTGCTTCTCTACCTCTTTGCCAAGATTACCATAACCTGCAATTGCAATTTTCAAAAAAATCACCTCTCATCAATATATGAAATGAAAGGTGATGATATGAAATTTTAGGGAAGCACTGATTATAAGGTTCACTTTAAAGGCGGGTCGCTTTCAGTTGATAAAAGTTTATTCAGCTTAAAGCGGCTTTGAGGTTAGTATAATTTTTTTCCATAAGGCTGAGATATGTCTCGCCGTTTTCAAAATCATCAAGAGTTACGCTCTGGCATGAATACAAAGTCATAACCTTTGCCCCGGTTGCTTTGCCTATCATATTTGCCGCATTACCTGTGCTGTTGTCCGTTTTGAATACAACCGGAATCTTTTCGTCTTTTACCTTATTAATTAAAAAAGAAAGAGTGACCGGATCCGCTTCGGTTTCGGCGCTGCAGCCCGGAAAGGCTGCATAGTATTCAAAATTGTATTCATCGAAAAGATATTTCAAAGGGAAACGGTCACCGATTACAAACGGGCGTCCTTTGCTTTCACTTTCAAGCTGCTTGAAATTTTTATCAAGCAATTGGATTTGATTTATAAAGTTATCAAGATTGGTATTGTAAAAATCCTTATTAATTCTATCTTTTTTACAAACCGCTTCGCATATAGCCTTTGAAATTTTAATTGCGTTAAGAGGAGAAGTCCAGACGTGTTCATCATACTCCTCTTGTTCTTGCGCAGCCATACCTTCGGTTATTGTTTCAAGCTCCGCGCCGGTAATATCCATCATCTTCAAAAAAGTTATCTTTGAAGCATCAACCGAGGACAGCATTTTTTCAACCCAACTGTCGGATTCGCCTCCGGTATAAACAAAAATATCGCAGTTGATTATTTTCTGTATATCCGCAGGCGACGGCTCAAAGGTATGACTTTCCTCACCCGGCCGAAGAAGCATGGTTATCTCGGCCTTTTCAGCGGTAACTTCTTTGGTCAAATCATAAGAGGCAAAATTTGTTGTAACAATTGAGGGTTTGTCATTCTTTTTTTCTATGGGATCTCCTGTGCCGATAAGTAAAACAAAAGCGGCAAAAAATAAAACAAAAACAGAAACAGTAAGCGGTATTTTAAATCTTGAAACAAAGCTTCCGGCTTTTGAGGAAAGGATTTTTCCGGCAACTGTAAAAATAATAAGTAAAACAATATTTACGCATACAACGCTTGCCCCTGCCGGAGTTTCAAAACGCACGGAAACAACAAGCCCGGTTAAAAATCCTATCACCGATAAAACAGCGCTCAGAACAACAACCGATTTATAGCTTTTTGAAATCCTCATTGAAATAACCGTGGGGAAAATTATAAGGCTCGATATAAGCAAAGTTCCGATTATTCTCATTCCGATAACTATTGTAACAGCAGTCAAAACGGCGATAAGGGTATTATATATATTAGTTTTAGTTCCTGTAGCTTTTGCAAAATTTTCATCGAAGGTTACAGCAAAAATTTCATTGTAGAACAAAACAAAAATTATAATAACTGCAATTGAAAGTACAATGCTGAGCGCTACGTCACCGTCGGTCATGGTAAGAATACTTCCGAACATATAGTTATAAACGTCAACATTCATACCGCCCGAAACGGACATAACCATAACGCCGAAAGCGAGCGCTCCGGTTGACAAAAGCGCAATAGCGGCGTCACCCTTAATTTTTCCGTTTTCGTTAAGCCGAAGAAGAAAAAAAGCTGCGATAATTACAACGGGAAGTGAAAAATACAAAGGCGCAATATTTGCCATGCAGGCAACAGACAATGCGCCGAAGCCTACATGGGATAAGCCGTCGCCAATCATTGAAAAGCGTTTAAGAACAAGACTGACACCCAAAAGGGCGCAGCAAAGCGAAATCAGGACCCCAACTACAAGCGCACGAATAAGAAAGGTCTGGGAGAAGATAAAAGAAAAAATGTCAGTCATCTTTTTTACCTCCCTTGAAGGAACGAAAAATATCACTTTCAAGATACTCTTTGGCCGTTAAGAAAAGTGAGCCGTTCTTTTTCATATGCAAAATATGGGTTGCGTGAGAGGCGGCATAAAGCAAGTCGTGAGAAACCATAATTATCGTTACGCGGTATTCTTTATTCAGCTTTTCAATAATGCTGTAAAAATCGGAGGTGACATTGATATCAAGCCCCGTCACGGGTTCATCAAGAAGCAATAATTTTTCGGTTGAACACAGCGCCCTTGCAAGAAGAACTCTTTGTTGCTGTCCGCCCGAAAGGTCACGAAACGAACGGTTTTTTAAGTCAAGAATATCAAGCTTTTTCATATTTGAATCGGCAAGGTTTTTTTGTTCGCGAGAGAAAAAAAGACCTTTTTTTGAAGAAAGGCAGCCCGATATTACCACCTCATAAACACTTGCGGGGAAATCTTTCTGCGAATCATTTTGCTGGGGCAGATAGCCGATATTTTTCCGCTTTACTTCGTTTTCAAATTTTATTTTTCCGCTTGTTACGGATTTAAGTCCGAGAATAGCTTTAACAAGCGTACTCTTTCCGCTTCCGTTTTCTCCGACAACACAAAGAAAATCGCCTTTATTTACACAAAAAGACAAATTTTCAGTAACAACTGTATTGTCATAGCTTAAACAGACATTGTCACATTCAATTAGTTTCATTACTTTTCTCCGTTTTTCAGGCAATCTTCACAGATTCCGAGAATTGTAGTTTTTGAATTGTTGACCAAAAATTTATGATGTTCTTCTATATGAGAACATACGCCGTTCATAAAATCACATCCGAGATGAATAAGTTTTCCGCACTCGGTACATTTAAGATGCATATGCTCTGCGCAATGATTTTCTTTTTTAACATATTGATATGTTGCGCTTGATCTTCCGCCCTCATAAAAGCGTCTGACTTCACCGCTTTTTGAAAGATTTTCGACATATCTGTATACCGTCGTTCGTCCAACAGGTTCACCGTTTTTTTTAAGAAGGGCTACTATTTCATCTATTGTAAAAGAATTTTCGCTGTTATCTTCAAGAAGCTTTAAAATTATACTTCTTTGTTTTGTTTTATATATATTTTCGCTCATTCAAATATACCTCAATTTGAAAATGAATTTCAATTTCATATTATATACTTTTTTTATGTTATGTCAAGCCTTTTTGCCCGCTTAATATTCATAGGTTACTTTATCATTAAAAAAGTTGAATTTAAAAATATAAGGTGCTATAATTAACTCCGGTTTTATAAAAGCCGCAGAACAAACTATCGGCAAAAGGAGGTCAAGGTTTATGCAGGGAATTTTAAAGCTGTTGAGCATTGAAGAATCTACTGCTATCGGAGATTTTACAAATCCTCTGCTTGATGAAAATGGAGAATTAATTACCGGAGAAGAGGCAATCAACCACTTTTCCGAGCTTTGGAAACAGTGGGATATCGTCAACAAATTTATAGCCGCCATTCCTAAAATCATTATTGCAGTCATTATTATAATTGCAGGTTACTGGCTTACCAAATTTATATCAAAGCTCGTTATAAAGGCTCTTGTTTCAAGAAACGTCGATTCGTCAGTTTATAAGTTCATAAAAAACATGATCAGCTTTTTTATAAATTTATTTTCCGTACTATTCGCCCTGTCTTTGTTTATCAACATAAACTCATTCCTCGCGGCTATAGGCGGTCTCGGTCTTGCCGCAGGACTTGGACTTCAAAACAGTATTTCTCAATTTGTAAGCGGGATAAGTATACTTTTCAATAAGCAGTTCAAAACCGGAGATTTTATCTCGGTTGACGGACATGAGGGCTTTGTTGCAGAAATACGCTTTATGAATACCGTAATTACAACCTTCGACAACAAGAGAATTATCATACCAAACTCACACATTACCTCAAACAGTATTGTAAACTATTCAGCCGAAGAAAAACGAAGGGTTAATCTTATTTTTTCCGTTGCATACTGTGCAGATATTGCAAAGGCAAAGGCCGTCATACTTGAAACTGTAAGCTTAAACGAAAAGGCTCTTAAAGACCCCGAGCCTGTTGTCAACGTCAATTCTCTCGAGGCAAGTTCGGTAGACCTTGTTGTTAAAGTATGGTGTATGAGCGGTGATTATTGGGACGTTTACTACGGTCTTACAGAGGAAGTAAAGCTTGCGTTTGATAAAAATAAAATTGAGATTCCATTCAATCAGCTTGATATACATATTACCGACAAAAATAATTAATACAAAACCTTCAAAATATTTTTCCGCATTTCTTGTAAGCAGTCTTATTCGTTGTTATCAGACAAAAATTAAAACGAACCAAACCTTGACCTTTTAAATGGGGTGTTCTTTGTGACTGAGATATTTCTTAAAAGATTCATAAAAAATTATAACGACGTAAAGAATCCCGAAATAAGAGAAAAATACGGAATTTTAAGCGGTATAGTCGGCGTTATAATCAATATCATTCTTTCCGTTTCAAAATTCGTTATCGGTACGGTTTCACACAGTATTTCAATTACCGGCGATGCGATAAATAACCTCGCTGACGTCGGTTCTTGCTTTGTTACCCTTTTTGCTTTTAAAATGGCAGGAAGAAGACCCGATAAAGAGCATCCTTTCGGCCACGGAAGGATTGAATATATCGCGGCGCTTATCGTCGGCATGTTAGTTGAAGTTATGGGCTTTGAGCTTTTAAAAAGTTCAATAGATAAAATAATTCATCCTCAGACTGTTGTCTTCAGACCGGTTTCGGCGGCAGTTATTCTTATTTCCATTTTCGGAAAACTTTTTCTTGCCCTTTTCAACAAAGACCTCGGAAAGAGAATATCCTCCCCTGCCCTCGCCGCGTCGGTAAAAGACAGCATAAGCGATATAAC
>CANQLQ010000069.1 GCA_947624755.1 uncultured Clostridia bacterium
TACAAGCTGCCCTGCTTGACGGTAAATTATTCCGTCATTTTGCCCAAAAATTCTCGTTAATACACAAAGTATTGACTTAGATTTGGAACATAAAAAGAAACTTCCAAATTAGGGACAAAGTGTTTTCGCGGAGTAAAATTATAATTTTATATAATTTCTATCCCGCGTAATTCATGCAGGCGATGCCTGCCGCCAATTAGGACACCCTGAATTAATCAGTGCTTCCTTAGATTTTCTCTGCGTTTTGATGTGAACTGCCGGATTTTATGACAGGCTAAAAAGGCAGGTTCCTTAGATTTAATCAGTGTTTCCTTAAAAGATGAATCATAATCAAGATATAAGTAAAAAAGCCCTCCTCATTGCCACACTCGGCAGTGAGGAGGGCTTCACTTTGATAAACTGTAAGTCAGCGTTCCGATTTTAACAAAGCGTAGTAGCAAGCGTCACAAATACCCTGATTATTCCAATCGGAACTACGCAAAGTTCCCTCATATTTCATTGAGCATTTTTGCATTACCTTGCCGGAATTTGGATTTCTCGGGTCGTGTCTTGATTCGATACGGTTTACTCCTACTTCATCAAACAAAAAGTCCATAACCGCCTTGAGAGCCTCTGATGTAATTCCCTGATGCCACCATGCTTTCGAGAGACAATATCCGATATGTACTGATGAAACTTTTTCGTCCATATGTACTACCGCAATATCTCCGATCGGCTCATTCCCGTTTTCTTTTAATACAATAGCCCAATGATAAAAACTGTCGTCAGAATATTGCTTTACCCAATTGTCTGTTACTCTTTGACTTATCTCCTTACTTGAATGAGCCGGCCACATTAAATATTTAGTAACTTCTTTATCCGATGCCCAATTTTTATACATTGCGGCGGCGTCTTCACTCACATATCTTCTTAAAATTAATCTGTCTGTCTCTAACCTTTGTGTTGCGCAATGTTTCATAAGTTATTCTCCTTAGGGAATCACTGATTAATACAAGCCGCCCTACTTGACGGTAAATTATTCCGTCAATTAGCCCAAAAATTCTCGTTAATACACAAAGTATTGCCTCCAATTTTTGAACAAACTGACGAAAAATTTCCTCGTCAATTAGGACATCCTGAATTAATCAGTGCTTCCTTAGGTTTATTTTGTCGTTACTTAGCGTCCGAATAGGGCAGGGCTGACGGTACGGGCTGTGGTGTCACGGTCGGACCGTACACTGAAAGAGCATCAACTCCGCTTTCGGTGGGAACAAATTTAACTCTGTCAATGCATATCTTTCGGTTATGTACCTGCGTTGTGCTGTTGTGGCAATGATAAACAATGAAAAGTTCGCTGCCATCGGGTGACGGTACAAACGCATGGTGACCTGTTCCGTGAACGAAAGAATCTGCGCTGACGATAGGATTATTTTCATATCTTGTGAATGTGCCGAGCGGTGAATCGGACGTTGCATAACCTATATTGTAATTAATATTGAAATAAAAATCGCCGCTGTATGAAAGGTAGTATGTGCCATTGTGCTTTAGCATAAACGGGGCTTCATTTACCCAGCCTTCCCATTGCTTATTCGGAGCGGTAAGCAGAGTGAGTGTATCGAGCTTTGCCGAAAGAAGGTCGCCGTTCATTTCAACGCCCCAAATCTGCTGTCCTTCGCCTTCGCTGTGGAGAATTCTTGAAAAATACATATATATCCTTCCGTCATCATCAAAAAGAAGGTTTCCGTCAATTGCGTTGAAATCGAAAAGGAAATTATCCGATGTCTTTCTGAACGGGCCGAGAGGGGAGTCGGCTACTGCAACGGCTGAATATTCCTGCGCGCTGTAAAGCATATAGAACCGGTTATTGTAATAGTAAACTTCAGGCGCCCAGAAGTTGTATTCGCCAAGAATGTCCGGCTTTTCGGCAACAACACCGGCATAATTCCAGTTTACAAGATCTTTTGAAGTATAAGCTTCAAAGCCGTTTGCTGAAAAACCGTTTGTTATGTAAAGATAATATGTGCCGTCATGGAAAAGTACATATGGATCTGCGCCGTCGGGCATAACAGGGTTGGTATATGTTTCGCCGTTATATGAATAGTTGAAGGCAGATATTTTTACATCGGTAACCGTACCTTTTTTCGATGAATATGTTCCTATATCATTTCCTTTGAAATTAACGGGAATGTCAAAAACAGGATACGGCTCACTGTCAAGACTGCTATTGTAAAGGTAGCATTTTGCTGTTTTGCCGTCGGACGTAATTTTCATTTCATAAGCCTGATTTTTCTTTATGTTTACCTTTTTGCTTGAAGCAAGACTGTATTCATCGCCGTTTTTGACAATGATGCCTGTTGCGCCCTGTGAGGGATTGATAAAGAAAAGGTAGCCTTCAAAATCGTTCTTGTCAATTTCAGAACCAAAGATAATACCGCTCATACCGTTTGCACTTTCGCTTACTTTGGCCGAGGTTTCAAACGCACCGTCTGCTTTTCCCGATTTTATCGCATCATACCGTGTCTTTACAAGTTTCTTTTCATAGCTTGCATGAAAGCCGAATTCATATTCGGCGCCGTCATAAACGACCTTGCAAGTGCCGAGATTCTGACTTTCGCGAATTGCGGTAAGGTGTAAAAGACTGCTCGGAGCGGCCGCAAAGGCTGAAGTAAAAATCATTGAAATTGTAAGAACTATTGACGCTATTGCGTTATACTGCCATACAAAAAAGATGAATATTGCCCCGATTATTCCCGAAAGACCGGCAAGGACAGTGCCGATTTTTACTACTGCCTCGTACTCGGAAAATCTAAATTCACCCGAAACCTTTTTACCCGCTTCAATAGACGTATACTGAATTTCACTTGCTCCGCGAGTAAGGTAAGTATCCGTTTTCGGAACATCGGCTATTAGCATTACATTTTCAATAGCCTCACCCGTTTTATTGTGCAGGCTTGTTATGAATTTGATTTCTTCGCCCTTTTGATATTCGCTTTTTTCGGGATATACCGAAAGTAAAAAAGTGTCTGCGTCTGCCGCTTCGTCCGCCGCAAAGGAAACGGCACCGCAGGCAAACAAAAGACAAAGAGCCAAAATTAAATTAATAAAAAATTTAAAAAATCTTGTTCGCTTCATAATTTTCCTCCGTATTACGGAAGCTTCGACTGTTCGATGTTTCCTGATTTTATCTACAGTATATATCTATAGGGTAAATTTTGCAACAATTTATATAAATTTATATTTTTATAATTTATTGCCAAACTTCCTTTCTTATGGTAAACTTAAAATATGTAAACTAAGGAATCACTGATTAATACAAGCCGCCCTGCTTGTCGGTAAATTATTCCGTCATTTTGCCCAAAAATTCTCGTTAATACACAAAGTATTGCCTCAAATTTTTGAACAAACTGACGAAAAATTTCCTCGCCACTCAGGACACCCTGAATTAATCAGTGATTCCCTAAGGGTGTGATAAAATGTTTAAAAGAAAAGAAGAAAAAATCTTTTTAAAAACAAAATATGATAAAATAAAGCAGACGAAGAAGGATAACTTTACTTTTTTAAATAAAACCTGCTGTCAAAAAGGGCAGACGGTTCTTGTCGGCGACTCAATAACAGAAATTTGGAACATAACGGACTTGTTTGCCGATTATACAAAAAGCACTTCACTTGCGGTTTATAACCGTGGCATAAGCGGAGATACGAGCGACAGACTTCTTGAAAGAATAAAAGAGAATGTAACCGTAATTGAACCGAAAAATATCATAATGCTCATAGGAACAAATGACCTCGGAGTAAACAGTACGTTGGATTTTACAGCAAAATATGTAAGCAAAATTCTTGATATAATAAAAACCGACTGCCCAAAGGCAAAGGTAATTTTACAGGCAATTTATCCCGTCAACAAAAATATTGACAAATATATGGTCGGTTCAAGAAATAACGCGGACATAAAAATTGTAAATCAAAAGCTTAAAGATATTGCAAATAGAAAGGGCGTTGTTTTTTCTGATTTTACCGATATTCTCAGCGATAAAAAAGGTAATTTCAATAAAGAATACACCTATGACGGTTTGCACCCGAACGCAAAGGGCTTTGCGGTTGTTACACAAGAGCTTTTGAAATTATTGTAAAGGAGGGAAAATTTTGGATATTGAACAGAAAAAAAGAATGCGGGAAGGACGGCTTTATGACCCTGCCGACGACAGCATAATAACACAGCAGAGAAAGTGCCTTGAAAAGCTGTATGATTTTAACTTGACAAGGCCGCATGAGGTTGAAAAGCGTGATGCGATGCTCAAAGATATGCTTGCCGAATGCGGAGAAAACTGTTATATCGAACCGCCGTTTCACGCAAACTTCGGCGGCAGGCACGTCCATTTCGGCAATGAGGTTTATGCAAATTTCAATTTAACAATGGTTGACGACGGCCATATATATGTCGGCGACAATGTTATGTTTGCGCCGAATGTTGTTGTCGCAACGGCAGGACACCCTATTCTTCCCGAGCTTCGTGAAAGAGGGCTTCAGTATAACGCAGATGTTCATATAGGCAAAAATGTATGGATAGGTGCGGGCGCTCTTATTATGCCCGGTGTTACCATAGGAGATAATTGTGTTATCGGTGCAGGCAGCGTTGTTACAAAAGATATTCCACAAAATGTTGTTGCTTACGGCAATCCGTGCAGGGTCGTGCGTGAAATCGGCAAAAAAGATAAAGAATACTTTTTCAAAGACAGAAAGATTGATATTTAAAGACCGCCCGATAAATTATTTAAAGCTAAGGAAGCTCTGATTAAATCTAATGCTCATATTGATTAGCAAATTTTTCGGCACGCATGGCGTGCGGCATTACGCGGGATAGAAATTATATAAAATTATAATTTTAAACCACGAAAACACTTTGTTGCTAATTTGGAAGTATCTTTTTATGTTCCAAAAATCTAAGTCAATACCTTTGTGTATTGTGCGTATTGCTGAGTATTTTGGCAAAGTATTACGGAAAATTTGCAAGCAATATGAGTATTAAGCCCTAAGCGTGATTTAATCAGAGGTTCCTTAATAATAAAAGATATAATATAATTACATTATCATAACGAAAAGGAGATTTAACATGAAGTACAAGATTATTGGTGAACCGCTTCCCGTTGTTATCTGCGATGTTGAACCGGGAGAAACTATTATAACCGAAAGCGGAAGTATGAGCTGGATGAGTCCGAACATGAAAATGGAAACCGGTTCTCACGGAGGACTCGGAAAGGCCATCGGCAGAATGTTTGCCGGCGAAAAACTTTTTCAGAATAAATATACCTCTCAGGGCGGTACCGGTCAAATTGCATTTGCTTCAAGTTTTCCCGGTTCGATCAGGGTATTTAATATTACGCCCGAAGAACCGATGATTGTTCAAAAATCAGGCTTTCTTGCAAGCGAAAGCACAGTGGAAATTTCTGTATATTTCCAAAAGAAAATTGGTGTCGGTTTCTTTGGCGGTGAAGGTTTTATTATGCAAAGGTTAAGCGGCAACGGAACGGCTTTCATCGAAATTGACGGCACAGCAGTTGAATATGATTTGCAGGACGGTCAGTCAATAATTGTTGACACAGGCTATCTTGCCGCAATGTCAGCCTCGTGCAAAATGGAGATTACAACCGTACCCGGTATTAAAAATAAGCTTTTTGGCGGCGAAGGTCTTTTTAACACGGTTATTTACGGTCCGGGAAAAGTAATTCTTCAAAGTATGCCGAAAAATGTTGTTGCCGGAGCTCTTTATGTCGGTGTTCCGTCTGTTAATAACAACGGCTGAAAAATTACCGTCAAGTAGGGCAGCTTGTATTAATCAGAGCTTCCTTAACCGGAGCTTCTCTAAAAATTTTATGCCGATATTATTTTAAACATCATAACAGAAAACAGCGGACAGGTTTTTGCATCTGACCGCTGTTTATGGTTTAACTTAATATCAATGGCTGTATACTGTCAGACATTGAAAAGGAAGTGTACAATATCTCCGTCTTTCATAACGTATTCTTTACCTTCCGAACGTATAAGACCCTTATCTCTTGCCGCCGCAAGAGAGCCGCACTGCATAAGGTTTTCAAAGCTTATGACCTCTGCACGGATAAAGCCGCGTTCAAAGTCGGAATGGATTTTACCTGCTGCCTGAGGAGCCTTTGTGCCTTCTTTAATTGTCCAAGCACGAACTTCCGGAGCGCCTGCCGTAAGATATGAAATAAGTCCGAGCAAGTGATAGCTTCTTTGGATAAGAAGGTCGAGACCGCCTTGTTCAATACCGAGGTCGGCGAGGAACATTTCTTTGTCCTCTTTTGAAAGGGACGAAATTTCAGCTTCAAGACCTGCACAGATAGGAAGAACTTCGCTGTTTTCTTCTTTTGCGATTTCAATAACGGCCTGATAGTGGGGATTCTTTTCAATACCGACTGTAAAGTCTTCTTCGCTCATATTGCAGGCATAAATTACGGGCTTGCTCGTAAGAAGGGCGGATTCGTCAAGAATGGCCTTTTCGGTTTCGTTGCATTCAACGCTTCTTGCCGGTTTTTCATTTTCAAGAGCTTCTTTAACACGATTTAAAAATTCAACCCCTGCCGCAAGACTTTTGTCGCCTTTCATTGCTTTTGAAGTTCTGTCAATTCTTCTTTCTACCATTTCAAGGTCGGAAAGAATAAGCTCAAGGTTGATAGTTTCAATATCTCTTTTTGCATTTACACTTCCTTCAACGTGAATGATATCATCATTTTCAAAGCAGCGTACAACATGAATTACTGCATCGACCTCACGAATGTGTGAAAGGAACTTATTGCCGAGTCCTTCGCCTTTTGAAGCGCCTTTTACAAGACCGGCGATATCAACAAATTCAATTGTTGCCGGGGTGACCTTGGCAGGGTTATACATTTCTTTCAAAGCGTCGATTCTTTTGTCGGGAACGGCAACAACGCCGACATTAGGTTCAATTGTGCAAAAAGCATAGTTAGCTGACTGCGCACCTGCATTTGTTATAGCATTGAAAAGGGTGCTTTTGCCGACGTTAGGCAAACCAACGATTCCTAATTTCATTTTTATCTACATCTCCTTATTTATCAAGGTTTTTTCGGGGCCTCAAAATGGTTTTACGCCATTTCTACGCCATTTTGTTTAGAACAGGGGCAGTTTATGGGCACCTCTGCCCCTGTTGTACTGCTTGCTACGGCATGATTACGCCATTTACTTCAAACTGCTGTACCGCCTTGCTCAATGAATCATCTGTCACATGAACATAGGTGTCCATCGTTGTTTGAATGCTGGCGTGTCCCAACAGCTTTTGTAAAACTTTCGGCGGCATTCCGCTTTCAATCGCTCTTGTTGCGTATGTATGTCGTAGAGTGTGCATACAAAACGGGGGTATGCCTGCTACATCACACAACTTGTAGAGGTGAGTGTCATAAGAGCTGTTCTTGGTTGGCATACCCGTTCGGAAATTGATGAACACCAAATCCCGCATATCAAGGCTTGCCGTCTGCCCTGTATGCCTGTCTGTATAGGTTAACACCTGTTCCAAGTCCTTTGACATCTTCTGCGATTTTCGCAGTTCCCGCAACTCCAGAAGCAGGTTGTACGCCCGGTTCGTCAGAGGAATGGTTCTGTAACTGCTCTGTGTCTTGGGTGGGCCGGCACGCCACACTTGCTGCTTATGCCGAAACTCAAGAGCCTTGTTCACGGTTAGGGTTTTGTTTACCATGTCTACTGCATCCCATGTAAGACCGATCATTTCCCCTGTCCGTAGACCCGTTTCCAGAATCAAAGCATACTGATAATAGTTGTGTGAAGTCTTCGCCACTTCAAGGAATTTTCGTTGTTCCTCTATGCTCAACACTCTATGGTCACTCGCTGCCTTAACGGGCTTTGTGTACCGCACTCCGTCCATTGGGTGTTTAGATATAACATCGTTCATCACCGCCGCACGGAACATAGTACCCATGGCAATGTATGTCTGACGAATCGTAGACCCGGCATAGACAGCCATCATATTATTGAGAATCATCTTGCAGTGCATTGGCTTCACATCGGACATACACATCTTGCCAATGGTCGGCTTTACATTTTTCTCGTACCGTTCCTTGTAGTTCCTCCGGGTATTCGGAGAGAGGTCAACAATCAGATTGTCATACCAATAATTGAACCATGTATCTACCGTCACAGTAGAGGTGATGCCTGTCGTGCCGTGCGTGTCCTCATACCTTGAATCCGCCAGCCAGTTGCGGGCTTCCGGCAGAGTATCAAAATACTTTTCCAGCCGCTTGCCGTTCTTAGTCACATACCGGGCGGAGTATTTTTTGTCCTTGCGCTGGGATAGTCCCTTTCCAAGTTCCCGCCCTTTTAAGTCTTTCGCCATACTGGGCTCCTTTCTCAGAAGAAGAGAGAAAAGAGCGCAATATACCTTGTACAGTATATCACAAGCGCCCTTTTCTCGCAATAGTTCTACGCCAATTTTATGAGTAGTAGTCCCGAACGAAATGGACCATGACCTCAGATAACCAACTGCTCGCTGATAAATTTCTCGAACTCCTTGCGCTTCACCAGCTTCTTTGTGCCAACGTAAAGCACGAAAGGACAGTTTGGACTGCGGAGCATACTGTCGATCTTGTT
>CANQLQ010000070.1 GCA_947624755.1 uncultured Clostridia bacterium
AGGAAAGGCATATCCTCCTGAGGAAGAACGCGCGAAACAACGCCCTTGTTGCCGTGACGGCCCGCCATTTTGTCGCCGACTTGGATTTTACGCTTCTGAGCGATGTAGCAGCGGACGACTTTGTTTACGCCCGGGGTGAGTTCATCGCTGTTTTCACGGGTAAATTCTTCTACTTTAACAACGATGCCGTATTCACCGTGAGGAACACGAAGTGAGGTATCGCGGACTTCTCTTGCCTTTTCACCGAAAATAGCACGAAGAAGTCTTTCTTCCGGCGTCTGTTCGGTTTCACCCTTTGGTGTGACCTTACCGACAAGAATATCGCCCGATTTAACTTCGGCGCCGATACGAATAATACCTCTTTCGTCAAGGTCTTTTCTTGCATCGTCACCGACATTCGGAATTTCGTTTGTGATTTCTTCGGGTCCAAGCTTTGTATCTCTTGCTTCAATATCATATCTCTCAATATGGATCGAAGTATAAACATCATCACGAACAAGCTTTTCATTAATAAGAACAGCGTCCTCGTAGTTGTAGCCTTCCCATGTCATAAAGCCGATGAGAGCATTTTTACCGAGGCTGAGTTCACCGTTGGATGTTGCGGGACCGTCGGCGATAACCTGTGATTTTTCAATTCTCTGACCTACGCTGACGACCGGCTTCTGGTTAATACAAGTGCCCTGGTTGGAACGCATAAACTTGATAAGAGAATAAGTTACCGTCTTTTTATCTTCAAGAATCTTAACACAGTCATCACCTGCATAGGTTACCGTGCCGGCATTCTTTGCCTTAATATATATGCATTTGTCAAGCGCTTTCTTTGCCGAACCGTCACTGTTATCAAGGACGTTGACGACAGCAATCGACTGATCTTTTTCAACCTTCTGACCTTCGTTTACGGCAGGATGCGGAACATCGTCACTGCATTTATCGGGGTTAAGGCGAACAAATTCATTAAAGTCATAGGTTACTTCTTCTTCGTCGGCATAAACGTCAACTCTGTCTGCACTTACATAAGTTACAACACCGCTTTCGTTTGCGATTACACAAACACCCGAGTCTGTTGCCGTCTTGTATTCCATACCTGTGCCGACAATCGGTGAATCACAGGAAAGAAGAGGAACTGCCTGACGCTGCATGTTGGCGCCCATAAGAGCACGGTTCGCGTCGTCGTTTTCAAGGAACGGGATAAGAGCGGTAGCAACAGAAACAACCATTTTCGGTGAAACATCCATATAGTCCGCTCTTGACGGATCGATTTCAACAAATTCATCACGGTGTCTGGCATTGACCTTACGTCTTACAAAGCGGCCGTTCTCGTCAAGCTGTTCATTTGCCTGAACAACGGTGAATTCGTCTTCCATGTCCGCAGTCATATATTCATAGGTATCAAGAACAACACCCGTTTCTTTGTCAATCGGTCTGAACGGAGCTTCGATAAAGCCGTATTCATTGATTCTTGCAAAGGTTGCAAGATAAGATATAAGACCGATGTTAGGACCTTCGGGGGTTTCAATCGGGCACATACGTCCATAATGTGAATAGTGAACGTCTCGAACTTCAAAGCCTGCACGGTCTCTTGAAAGACCGCCGGGACCGAGAGCTGAAAGTCTTCTCTTGTGGGTAAGCTCGGCAAGCGGATTGTTCTGATCCATAAACTGAGAAAGCGGTGATGAACCGAAAAATTCGCGTACTGCCGCAATAACGGGTCTTGTGTTGATAAGAGCCTGCGGAGTGATTTTGTCAGGCTCCTGATTATGAAGCCCCATTCTTTCTCTGATAACTCTTTCCATTCTTGCAAAACCGACTCTGAACTGATTTTGAAGAAGCTCACCGACACTGCGGATTCTTCTGTTGCCGAGGTGGTCGATATCGTCGGCACTGCCGACGCCGTTTGCAAGGCAGTTTAAATAGCTGATTGTTGCGATTATATCTTCAATTGTAATGCGCTTTGCGATAAGGTTATCCGCATTTGCGCGAAGGATAGCGAGGGCTTCTTTTTTGGCTGCGCTTTGAATTTCATCAAGAAGAGACATAAGAACAGGATATGAAACTCTTTCGTTGATACCTGCCGAAACAACTTCTTCTCTTGTAAATCCGTCAAGATACGGAAGAATGTCAACGGTATTGTTTGAAATTACCTTAACCGGCTTTTCAAGGCCTTCAACTTCAACATAGGCAATTCTTGCGCCCGCCTGTTCAACTTCGGCAGCTCTTTGCTTTGTCATAAGCTCGCCTGCTTCGGCAATAATTTCACCCGTTATTTCGTTTACTACGTCCTCGGCGAGTCTGAAACCTCTGATTCTGTTCGCTATACCAAGTTTTTTGTTGTACTTATAACGTCCTACTCTTGAAATATCATATCTGTGTTCGTCAAAGAAAAGGCTCTTGAAATAGTCGGTTGCAATACCTATTCTTTCGTTATCGACCGGTTCGCCCGGACGAAGCTTTTTGTAAACTTCGATAATGGCTTCACCGCTGTTGTGAGTTGAATCTTTTTCAAGAGTTGCTTCAATTCTTTCATCATAGTTAAAGAAGCGAAGAATATCATCGTTGGTTGAAAGGCTTTCATCTTCAAGAAAAATACCGAGAGCACGAATAAATGTTGTCAAAGGGATTTTTCTGTTCTTGTCAATTCTTACATAAGCAATATCATTCTGGTCGGTTTCATATTCAAGCCATGCGCCTCTGTTGGGGATAACAGTTGTTGAGAAAAGCTTTTTACCGAACTGGTTGTGCGTCATACCGTAATATACGCCGGGTGAGCGGACAAGCTGAGAGACTATAACACGTTCTGCGCCGTTGATAACGAATGTACCGCTGTCCGTCATGAGCGGAAAATCACCCATGTAGATGTTGCTCTTTTGAATTGCACCGGTTTTGCTGGTGAGTCTTACAACAACGTGAAGGGGGGCGGAATAAGAGGTTTGTCTTTCTTTACATTCCTTGACGCTGTGCTTAACCTTTTTCTCGTCCATATAATAGGATTCAAACTTCAGGCTGTAGTTGCCCTGATAATCCTCGATTGCTTCCATGTCATCGAGAACTTCCTGAAGTCCCTTTTCAAGGAACCATCTGTAAGAATCCTTCTGAACCTGGATAAGGTTTGGCATCTGCATGACTTCAGTAATTTTGCCGTAGCTTTTTCTTGTGTTTGTACCAAGCTTCACATCAGACACATTGACCATTGGCTTCTTCACTCCATTTTTAATAAATTTGTTTTATCGCTTTGCATTGCTAAAAAACATCTTGACAAATTGTTATTAAAATGGTAATATGCAATAAAGAAAGAAAAAGAGCATACTTTCCATTCTATAAGTCTTAGTATTTTATCACAATTCACGGCATAATGTCAAGGGTTTTTATGCGTTTTTTTTTGACAAACTTTATATTTTTTTGAAAAAACCGTCTTTTTAGGCGGTTTTGTTGTTTTTTAAGAAATTTGAAAGAAGTGAAATATAATTTAATTCATTATAAATATTTTGAAGCAAAGCAAATCGAAATTGGCAAAACTGAAAACTTCCGCTCAAAACACGAGGAAGAGTGTGCGTTTTGTGATTTTTTATTTATTGGCGGCAATTTTTTTTGCGACCGTGTTGTTTTGGTAACTGCGTTTTTACTAAGGGTTTAGGAAAAAAGTTTTCGGACGACTGCTTTGGCCGCCCGAACATAAAAAAAGCGGTAGCAAAACTACCGCTTTAATTATTAGTTTCTTACTTAGAAGAGTCCGCCAAGAACCTTTTCCATAAGCTCAACACCGGCTGAGGTGTCGCCTGCAAACATGATAAGACCAATGATTGCGCCTAATACCTTTGTAAGGATACTCATAACTTTTGTCATTGTGTCCTGTTCAATTACTGCCGGGCTGTATGCTGCGGTGAAATATGTGAATACGCCAACATTAGCTTCAGAAATTGTGAACGGAGCGTTTGCTGCATAGTACTGACCGTCGTTGCATTTCCAGCCGTCGAACTGATAACCTTCGGGAGCAGTAACTGTCGGAAGAGTTACAGATGTGTTGGCTCTCATTGCTGCTTCACCCTGAGGTACCATGATATATGTACCGGTGATGTTGCTTTCAAGCTTGAATCTGCCTGTTTCGGTGTTATAAACATAAGCCGGATTCTTGAGAGTACCGCCGTTAAGGTCGAACGAGAAGATTGCCTGATCTTTATTTGCTGCACAGTCATCACCGAACCATTCATCATCGGTAATGAACGGAGCTGCCGAAGCGCTAACTGACATTGCAGCAAAAATCATTAAAACTGCTAAGAATAAAGATAATGCTTTTTTCATAGATTAAAAACCTCCTTAAATTTTTGCTATTATCTATGGCAAGATTATATCACCCCGGAACAAAAAAATCAAGCCCTTTTCAAAAAGAATATTCATATAATTTAAAAATTTTTTTGTTTATTTTTACAATTTTTTTCTTATACGGTCAGAAAATATTGACTGAAATTTATAAAGCCTATATAATTGTATATGCATATACACAAATGAAAGGAAAATATCCATGAAAAATATTCCCCCCTACTTTTCGCTTTGGGGTCCTTACAGTAAAAAATATGCAGGTATTTCAAAAATTACCAACGTAAAAAAATATCCTGCCGCAAGATTTGATTTTATTACCGTTCCCGCCGTTATGGGCTTTGATATAAGAGTTCCGAACGTAACGCTCCCGTCAGCTTATCATCCGTGGCTTTCGGCTCCGGACTACAGCTTCTATTCCTTCCGCCATGACCTTGAATGGAAAGACGTTATTTATGCTGACATTTCGTATTCAAAGCTTGGCAAAAACAGCGCTCTTGTCAGAACCGAAATTGTAAACAACAGCGAATTTACAAAAAATTTTGTTGTCAACTATTTCCAGTCGCTTGAACTTCCGATAAAAAAGCCATATGAGGCTGTCCTTCCCGAAAAGTGCGACTTTATAAAGGCGACCGAATATAAAGCCTATAACTATGCTGTCCGCCGCCCGTGGGACGAGCAAAACGCTGACGGAATGAAAAAGGGCGTTTTCCCCGACAGCCGCTTTACTTTTGGCAAGGGTCTCGGTGACAGAGCCGAAAAGTGGCATATGCCTCACAAGGTTTTAAAACCCTTCGGCGGTGAAAAGGGCGACAGCGTTTCGTATGAATTAACGCTCAAAAACAATTATGAAAGCGCTGTGCTTGTTATAAGGTACCGCTCAAGCGACATACACTATGAACAAGGCAAGCAGGTCGGAGTAAAATATATTAAATCAAAAAATATTGCTTCTTTCCTTATTAACGGAAAGGAAATCTCACTTGAAGCAAGTAACGAGCTTGGTTTTGCGGTTCTTGAACTTGGAAAAATCGAAAGCGGTAATTTTACTCTTTTACTTGAATCGCTCGGAACAGGTGCGGCGGAATTTGACTTTTTTGCCGTATGCGAGAAGGACGACGCAAAAATCATTACGCGAGCAAAACCAAATGAAGATGAGACCCCTGCATACATACCCGAAAGAAAAATCGAGAAAAAAGAGCAGGGCTGGCTTATAAGCGCAGAATACAAAGACTGCTCAGACAAATTTTACCTTCGTGTTTTTGACGACAACACAAGGTTCAGAGAAGTTGAAACCGGAAGTCTTGAAGACTGCATGACGGCAAGAATGTCGAACGCTGACGAAACCTTTGACGACCTTACCGAAAGCTTTACCGGTGCTTTTAACCGAAAGCACAGCGACGACGGTTTTTTCCTCAACGCTATAAGCCATACTATTTTCATCGCTCCTCACTCAAAGGCAGTTCGTTATGCCATAATTTCATCGGAAGAAACAGAAGATAAAACAGCATCGGAGTATGAATATATATATAATGAAAAGAAGAAATCGGCAATTAAGTTAAAATTAAACAAGGACGGCGAAAAATATGCCCTTTCAAATCAGCTTTTGATTGCCGCCGTTCTGACAAATGTAGTTTATCCGATTTACAAACACGGCGATTATATAATCCACCACACACCCGGCAAGCGCTGGGACTGCCTTTACACCTGGGACAGCGGATTTATCGGCCTTGCTATGAACGAATATGCGCCGCAGTTTGCCGAATATATTATTGACACCTACCTTTCCGAAGAAAGCAACCCCGATTATGCTTTTCTTCACCACGGCTCTCCCGTTCCGGTTCAGATTTATCAGCTTTTTGAAATGATTCAAAAGAGCGGCGGCAAAAAATACCTTGAATTTTATGACAGGGCAAGACTTTACTATCTTTTCCTTTGCGGAAAGATTAGAAACTCAACCTATGCCAAATTTAAAAGCGGCATACTGACCTCTTACGATTACTTCTATTCAACCAGCGGCATGGACGACTATCCCGCTCAGGTAGCGATGATGAAGGCAAATATCCGAGATAAGGCTTCTCCGGTCATAACTTCCGCGCAGGTTATCCGCTTTGCGAAGATACTCGCTATTCTTGCCGACAAGCTCGGAAAAGGGGACGACGTAAAAGAATACAAAGCCGATGCACAAAGACTTACCGAAGCGCTGAGCAAATATTCCTGGGACAAAGACAGCGGCTATTTCAGCTATGTTCTCCACGATGAAAACTATGAACCGACTGAAAAATTTGTCACCGAAAGCGGCGAAAACTACAACAAAGGTCTAGACGGAATTTATCCGATAATAGCCGGCGCATGTGACGACGAACAGAAAAAAGCCATACTTTCGCATTTAACTAATGAAAAAGAAATGCTTTCGCCCTATGGAATCAGCGCTGTTGACCGGTCAGCCGGTTATTTCAAGGTCAACGGCTACTGGAACGGCAATATTTGGTTTGCGCACCAATGGTTTATTTGGAAATCAATGCTTGACTGCGGCGAAAGCGACTTCGCTTTTGAAATTGCAAAAAGAGCTCTTGACGTTTGGAAGCGTGAGGTTGAAAACACATACTACACCTTTGAAATGGTGAGTGTTGTCAACGGCAACGGCGGTTGGTTTCATAACTTCGGCGGTCTTTCAACGCCAATTAATCTTTGGACAAAGGCCTACTATTGTCCCGGCACAGTCAATGTCGGCTTCGATACCTACCTTGACAAAACAGAAAAGAACGAAGATAACACTTACCTAAAAGTTGAGTTCACATATTACGGTAACAACAAAAATTGCACGCTTCTCGCCGTTATGAATGACAAAGCAAAGTATAAAGCTTTCTTTGACGGAAAAGAAATTTCAATAAACGAACGAGTCAACGGACTTTGCGAAATTGAATATAATGCCGAGGAAGGAAGCGGGCATGTATTGGAAATTGCCCCTTTGTAAGAGGTAGAAACTGTAATAAATTATATAATTGTTTTGCCCTCATCTACTTATATTGCCGTCTGCAATTCAGGGGGTTGACTAAGGTAGAATCGGCATACGCAGCATGACGGAGAGGTCACAAAATTGAATTTGTCATTCTCACACAACTTTACTCCCCCCCGCAAATTCCGGGCAATACTCACACTGATATTTGTGCGGTATTACCTTTGGAATATAAAGGAAGCCCTGATTAAATCTAATACTCAGATTGATTAGGCACGCATGGCGTGCGGCAATTACGCGGGATAGAAATTATATAAAATTATAATTTTACACCGCGAAAATACTTTGTCGCTAATTTGAAAGTATTTTTTATGTTCCAAAAATATAAGACAATACTTTGTGTATTGCCGAGTATTTTGGCAAAGTATTAATTAATATTTGCAAGCAAAATGAGTAGCGTGATTTAATCAGAGGTTCCTAAATTCTAACGAAAGGATAGACTTAATGTTTCGGACACTAAGCACAAAAAAAGATGTATAAAAATCACAAACCACTTACTGTCAATGTCATTTCCGACCTGCACTTCTATGCTAAATCGACCGGTATTGTCGGTCCTGAATTTGAAAAAGCAAACGCTAAAAGTATGTTTGACCTTCTTCACAACGAAGAAATTCTTGAAGCGCTTGTAAAACAGCTTCTGAAAGACAACGACACCGATATTATTCTTGTTTCGGGCGACCTTACGAACAACGGTGAGCCTGACAGTCACGAAGGAGCCAAAAAGCTTTTGCAAAAACTTAAAGACGGCGGAAAGCAGGTTTATATGATAACTGCAACTCACGATTTCCGCGGCGGTGACGAAACTCCGAAATATACCGAAACAGGCTCGGTTATGATAAAAACTCCGCCGAGAGATACTCTTTGGGACATATGGTATGACTTTGGTCCCGCTCAGGCGATCGCCACTCACAGAAAAAGTATGTCCTATGTTGTTCAGCTTGCCGACGGCTACCGTCTTTTTGCTCTCAACGATGACAGCAACTGGGAAAACAGCAGCGGATTTTCGGAAGAACTCTTCCATTGGATAGAAGAACAGGCGCAGGACGCAAAAAAGAACGGCCAGTTCATTGTGCCTATGACACATCACCCGATGATTTCTCCTTCACCGTTTTACAGCATTATCGGGGCAAATGATATGATGGGCGACTGCACAAAACGCTGTCATCAGCTGGCGGATATGGGCATACCGTGGATGCTTACCGGTCACAGCCATATTCAAGACATATCCTATTGCTACAGCGAAAAGGGCAACATCTTCTATGATATCACAACTGCCGCCC
>CANQLQ010000071.1 GCA_947624755.1 uncultured Clostridia bacterium
ATTTTTGGAACATAAAAATATACTTCCAAATTAGAGACAAAGTATTTTCGCGGAGTAAAATTATAATTTTATATAATTTCTATCCCGCGTAAGTGCCGCACGCCATGCGTGCCCGCGTAATTCCTGCGGGCGATGCCCGCCGCGCCATGCGTGCTTAGATTTAATCAGAGCTTACTTAATACTTTTTCTTTAGAAGTCATATTTATTCCTTATTTTTTCATATAAGTTGAGACTTTTCCGTCCTCGACATCCGTAAGAGTAAGCGTATTTCCCTCAACGGCAAAAGTATACGTGTTTTTAATTGTCCTTGAATATATTGAAGAGCTTATTGTAACCTGATTGTCTTTTACCGTATATGAGCCGGCAACAGTACCGTCAATCGGCATATTTATTACGGGAACCACAAAATTAACATAGGTAATATTGGCAATTCCGTTTTGCTTAAATTCATATCCGCTCATTCCGGTTGAGTCTCTCCAGCTTCCGATAAGAGCGCTTGCATCGGTCTGAACAGAGGTACTTCTTACATAGATTGTTGTTTCATCGTGGGAATCGGTAAAGCTCATAGTTGTACCGGAAATGAGGAAGGTATATTTCTGGGTAACCTTTTTGGACTTGTAATTGAACTGAATTGTAATATTATCACGGTCAACCATATAAATTCCGGTGTATGTTCCGCTTATTTTTCCGTTTTCTACAGAGGAATCGGCTGCGTTTTTATAAACTACAGTCACCTTTGCATTATCATCAAACACATATTTTATTGTTGCGTCTGAATTTTCCCATGCGCCTGTAATTCCATTTTGCAAGGAAGCAGCTTCTGAACTTGAAGCACTATTCGATTCGCCTTGCGCATCTGCTTTTCCATAGGTGGCAACACCACCGTCTTCTTTATTTACAAGCGTAAGGGTATTGTCCTCAACCGAAGCGGTGAAATTTCTTGATATAGTTTTTGAATAAATTGAGAATTTAACGGTAAGATCATTTCCGTTTAAAGTATATGTCCCTTTTGTGCTGCCATTTATAGGCATATTAACCACCGGAACGGTAAGATTAACATAAGTTACAATTACCGAACCGTCTTGAGCAAATTCATAACCGCTCATATTGGCGCTGTCAGTCCATTTGCCGATAATGAGTTGTGATAGATCCACGTTTGTGTTATTGGAACTGATGTCAGTAACGAGGGGTTCCCCTGTCATATCCGGCTGCAGGGTCGTTGTGGTTTTGTCAGCAGTACTGCTTCTTTTTGATAAGCTGACTATGCCTGTAATCGCTACGCAGGCTACAAGAACTGCCGAGATAACGCAAATCATTATTTTTGTACTTTTTGTCATATTGCTTGCCATACGATCACATACCGGTCGAATTAAGGAAGCTCCGATTAAATCACGCTTGAGGATTAATACTCATCTCGCTTACAAATTTTCCGTATTACTTTGCCAAAATACTCGGAAATACACAAAGTCTTACCTGCGTTTTTGAATTTGTCTTACGAAAAAATTTCTGATTGATTAAGCAGATATTCCTTAAAAATCGGCCCGTGTATATATTATCGTCCTTTCTTTAATTTCTTCGTTTAAGGGGACTTTTATTCAATGCTATAAAAATATCATTTCAATAATAGAGTATTTATAACTAAAAATCAAGACATCATAAATTAATTTTTTTATAAATCGTCCAGGAAATAAATAACAGGACTGTATCAATATAGAAACAGCCCCGATTTTAATTCAAAGGTCTAACAAGACTTCTGTTGATTCATGTCTCACCCGTCATCAAAAAACCTTTTCGGTTTATTTAAGGATAATTATAGCTTCAATGAATCATTTGAAAATTTACTTATTCAACGATTGTTGTCTGTGAGGGTTCGGTATATGAAACAAGGGTTACAACCTTGCCGGAATCAGTATTTGTAAGAGTAAGAGTTTGACCATCAACTTTATACATATATCTTTCACTGATTGAGCTTGAAAGAATTGTATACGTAACAGTTACATAGTAGTTACCGTCTTCACCCTTTTCGGTTGTATATGCGCCGTCAACTGTTCCGTTATATTTGATATTTATGATGGGGATAGTAATATCGGCATATGTTATTGCACAAACATTTCCTTCTTTAAATTCATAACCCATTGTTCCGGTTGAATTTCTCCATGCGCCGAGAAGTTGCTTTTCCGGAGAAGCAGAGCAAGCAGCAAAGAGTCCGGCAATCATTACAAGGGCAAGCGCTATTGCCAATATTTTTTTTACTTTAGACATAATAAAACTCCTTTAAAATAGTCTCATTATAAAGCAATTTTATGCTTTATGTGCGTATTATATCACACTTTACAAATTTTGTAAAGTATTAAAGACTTTTAGGGTTTATGTCTATATCTTAGTTTTGGAAATAGTTTTATTTATAATGCAAATTTAGCAAAAGATTACTCCCCGCTACTTAACAAACCTTTTTACGAATTTATAGCAAAAGTCATTTCGCGGCGTAGAAGTAAAAGCCTGAATAAATCTACCCCGCGTAATTGCTGCACGCCATGCGTGCCCGTGTAATTCCCGCGGACGATGTCCGCCACGCCATGCGTGCCCACAGAAACTACTGTGCACCATGCGTGCTGCGTGACTCATTGATCTTCTTTATAACTTTGAGCCTTGCAAATTCTTCTCTTTCCTTTTCATCAAGGTCAGATGAAATATACCTTATCGTTTCCTCAAATTTCGGAATCATAATATTGCTAAGAGCATTGCTTCTTTTTTGGGTCTTTGCAACCGCATCGGCAAGACGGCATACGCTGCTTTCAATTTCAGCAAGCTGAGCGGTGAGAATTTTGACGTTACGAAACGCTATGCAGGCTTCATCAAAATCACGGTTTGTATTGCTGAACCCAAAGGCTCTCACGTCGGCAACAGATGCAGTTATTTCTACCGTTGGAATTTCAACACCCATAACACTGCGGTAATCAATTTTAAGGTCTGACTGAATCGGCATGGCTTTTGCAAAACGGTCACAGTCACCGAGGCTGAGATTAGCTTTTTGTAAGGCACGATATGCCTTTTCGTAAGCGTCCCCGATACTATTTTGCACTTCTTTTGCTTTTTCAATAAGTGACATCATTTCACGAACAAGTATATTTCTTTTTCTGTCCATAAGGTCGTAGCCGAGTTTTGCAAGCTCAAGCGACTTTTTGGTGTTCATAAGGTTTGTTTTTGTCGGAAAAACCTGTGCCATAGTATCACCCCTTTGAAAATGTTGCTTTGCGCCGCTTAAGGAACCACTGAATAAATCACACCTGCCGGCTGAACGTGAATCTTGCACCGATATTTTCCGTCATTTTTGCCAAAAGCTCCTTGAAATACGTCAGTATTCCTGCGTCGCTTTTGACAATCTGACGAAAAATTCGGCGGAGCAATCTGCACGTTTGATTTAATCAGCGCTTCCTTAAACAAGAACGGAAAAATTATAATAAGCCTTTACCCTCATTCAATATTATTCTGAGGTTTGTAGTACATATCAAGATATTTGTCGTCAATACGGTCAAGCTCTGTTCTCGGAAGCATGGAAAGAAGCTTCCAACCGATATCAAGCGTTTCTTCAATCGTTCGGTTTTCTTCGCCCTGACCGATGAATACCTTTTCAAATTCACGGCCGAAGTTCATAATGAGTTTATCATTTTCGGAAAGTTCATCTTCACCGATAACCGATGCGAGCGCTTTCGCATCCTGAACCTTTGCATAAGAAGCAAAAAGCTGGTTTGCAAGAGAGCTGTGGTCTTCTCTTGTGTAGCCTGCGCCTATACCGTCTTTCATAAGTCGTGAAAGTGACGGTAAAACATTAACCGGGGGATAAATTCCCTTTGTGTCAAGACCTCTGTCAAGAACGATCTGACCTTCGGTAATGTAGCCCGTAAGGTCGGGGATAGGATGAGAGATGTCATCATTCGGCATTGTCAGAATCGGAATTTGAGTTACAGAGCCGCTTGCGGTTTTGATTATTCCCGCTCTTTCATAAAGAGTTGCAAGGTCAGAATAAAGATAACCCGGATAGCCCTTTCTGCCGGGAATTTCCCCTTTTGAAGAACTGAATTCCCGAAGGGCTTCGGCATATGACGTCATATCGGTAAGAATAACAAGTATATGCTTGTTGAGCTTATATGCAAGATATTCCGCCGCCGTAAGAGCGCAGCGCGGCGTTATGATTCTTTCAATAATAGGATCATTTGAAAGATTAAGGAACATTACAACTCTGTTCATTACGTTTGCATTTTCAAAAGATGAACGGAAATATTCCGCAACGTCATTTTTAACGCCCATTGCGGCAAAAACGATAGCAAAATCATCGTTATCCGCAATTGATGCCTGACGTACGATCTGAACGGCAAGTTCGTTGTGCTTCATACCCGAACCGCTGAAAATCGGAAGCTTTTGACCTCTGATAAGAGTTGTAAGGCAGTCTATAGATGAGATGCCGGTTCTGATATAGTTTTTCGGATATACACGGGAAACGGGATTTATAGGTTCGCCGTTAACATTCATAGTTTCCTGCGGATAAATTTCGCCAAGTCCGTCAATCGGTCTTCCGAGACCGTCAAAAACACGGCCGAGAATTTCCGGCGAAAGCTTCATTTCCATCGGTTTTCCCACAAGCTTTGTCCTTGTGTTGACCATTGAAAGACCTCTTGTGCCTTCAAAAACCTGAACAACGGCTTTGTCACCTTCAATAGCAACGATACGGCCTGTACGCTTTGTGCCGTCTTCAAGCTCAAGCTCCACAAGCTCTTCGTTCATCGGATTTTTTACGCCCTCAAGGATAACAAGAGAGCCGTTAATTTCACTAAGTCCGCGGTGTTCAACAACCATTGTTATCCCTCCTTATTTAAGATATGAATTGAGCGTGGTGTCAATTTCGGTTATATAATCGTCAAGCATTTCTATTTTGTCATTCGGAACATCATACTTGATTTTAACAAGCTTGTCAAAAAGACCGGTTGCAAGTATTTTTGAAATAGGAACCTGCAAAGCGACTATTTTCTGACATTTATGGTATAGATGAAGAATAACCTGCATCATTTTAAGCTGCTTTTTAACAGGCACATAAGTATCATCTTTGTGAAAAGCATTCTGCTGCAAAAAACCTACGCGTATAACTCGTGCAATTTCAATTGTAAGCTTTTGGTCATCGGGCAGAACATCTGCGCCGATAAGCTTTACAATTTCCATAAGGCTGTTTTCTTCATAAAGAATCGAACTGATTTCTTCTCTGCATTTCATAAAGTCTGCGCCCGCATTATCGTGATACCACATTTCGAGGTCACCGAGATATTCGCTGTAGCTGTTGTTCCAGTTGATTGCAGGATAATGTCTTGCATAAGCAAGCGATTTATCAAGCGCCCAAAAGCAGCGTGTGAAACGCTTTGTATTTTGGGTAACAGGTTCAGAGAAGTCTGAGCCCTGCGGAGAAACGGCGCCGATTATCGTAACAGAACCTTCACTGCCCGAAAGAGTATCCATATAGCCCGCTCTTTCATAAAATTCGGAAAGTCTTGACGGAAGATAAGCAGGGAAGCCTTCGTCAGCCGGCATTTCTTCAAGTCGTCCGGAAATTTCACGAAGCGCTTCCGCCCAACGTGAGGTCGAGTCGGCCATTATTGCCGTATGGTAGCCCATATCACGATAATATTCGGCAAGGGTGATTCCGGTATAAATTGAAGCTTCACGGGCGGCAACTGGCATATTCGATGTATTTGCAATAAGAACGGTTCTGTCCGTCAAAGGTCTTCCGCTCTTCGGGTCAATAAGCTCGGAAAATTCCATAAGAGCCTGGGTCATTTCGTTTCCGCGTTCACCGCAGCCGACATAAACAATAATGTCCGCATCGCACCATTTTGCAAGCTGGTGCTGTGTCATAGTCTTACCTGTGCCGAAACCTCCCGGAATTGCGGCAGCGCCGCCTTTCGCAACAGGGAAAAGTGTGTCGAGAACTCGCTGACCGGTTACAAGCGGACGTGAAACCGTTCTTCTGTTCTTAACCGGCCTCGGAATACGAATAGGCCATTTCTGACAAAGTGTGAGATCTACAATTTCTCCTTTTTCGGTCTCAAGCTTTGCTATTATATCTTTTACGGTATATTCTCCGTCGCCGCAAGTCCAAACGATTTTTCCCGAAAGAAGCGGAGATAGCATTATTTTATGATTTATTATTGCCGTTTCCTGTGTTTCGGCATAAATTTGTCCGCCGCAAAGCTCATCGCCCTGCTTTACAAGGAGCTTTACGTTCCATTTCTTTTCTTCGTTAAGCACAGGTACATTTATACCTTTACCAATGAAAGAACCTGTCTGTTCTTCAAGGGCGGGAAGGGGTCTTTCGATGCCGTCAAAAATGTTGCTCAATATGCCTGGGCCGAGCGTTACGCAAAGCTGACTTCCTGAACCGAAAACAGGTTCACCCGGTTTGAGTCCAACCGTATCTTCATATACCTGAATTGTTGTTTTTTGGCTGTCAAGTCCGATAACTTCTCCGATAAGACGTTTGTTTCCGACATAAACCATTTCCATCATTGAAAGGGTCGTTTTGCCTTTGATGGTAACAACAGGTCCGTTAATTCCATATATTATATTTTCGCCGATCAAAAAGATCACCTCGGTTAATTACATTATTGTAAGTCCTGACGAAGCCATAAATTTTTCTTTCTGACTGTCCAGCCTTGACTCAAGCGTATCATAAGCAAAAACTGATTCTTCGGGGTTTGAAGCGAATGCTCCCCCGATTTCAATTTCTTTTGTTACTCTGACTTCAAAGCTGTCTGAAATTGATTTTGCAATTTTCTGTGCCTTTTGTTCGTCTTCTTTTCTTACATATACTATGGCATCTTCACCGATTTCAGCAATTACGTTTTTTATGCACTTTTCAATAAGCGCATCGTATTCCTGCGTTTTGGTAAAAGACGCAAGCTTTTCTTTTGCCTTTTGAAAAACGGATTTTGCAATTTCATCTCTGAATGCTGAAATTTTTTTCTTGCTTTCACTTTGCAAAATTGATATTTTCCTGTTTGTTTCCGTTTCAATCCTGCTCACTTCAAAGCCTATACGGTTTTTAAGTTCGTTTTCGCTTTCAATTTCAAGCTCGTGAAATTCTTTTTCTTTAAAGGCCTCAGTTTGCTTTATTATTTTTTTGCATTGCTTTTCGGCAGTTTTATTGATAACTTCCGTAAAGCGTTCAATTTTATCACTCTGATTGAGCATATAAGTCACCGCACGTCAAAAAATAAACCCTTGACGTTTCCTTTCAGATGTTGTGCGCTGTCTTTTTTAATTGATATTTTCTAATCAACTTTTATTCCGATTGCATTCTGAACGTATTTCGTAATGCTGTCGCCCGGTACGGTCGGATTTTTCATATCGGGGATCTGCGTGACAATAAGCGTATTATTCTTTTTAAGCTCAAGCACCTTTGAAGGATACTCGTCTGAAAGAGTTTTTGTCACGAGCAAAATTCCTATGTCGGGATCCGAAACCGCCGCCGCTGCCGCCGAATCGAATTCTTCTTCGCTTGTAACGAGCAAGCCGTCAACTCCGGCAAGGCGCATACCCGTCAGCGTGTCGCGGTCAGACGACAAAAGATACATTTTCAAAGCGGTTCACCCCCAATAATTGTTTTGCCTTTCATGCAAAATCATTTCCTTAATAATACGGCATCTGCCCAAAGCAGAAAAGTTTTGTTTTTTCAAAATAATATTGTTATCAGACCTTGTTAAGAATAAGAATTGAGATAACGACACCGTAAAGCGCAATTGATTCACCAAGCGCAACAAAGATAAGGCTCTTACCGAAGGATTTCGGATCTTCGCTTGTTGCCGCAATAGCTGCCGGAGCGCCTGCTGCAACGGCAATACCGCCGCCGATGCCTGCAAGACCGGTTACAAGACCTGCCGCAAGAAGACCGAGACCGTTTGAAGATGAAGCCGCCGGAGCTTCCTCTCCGGTTTGTTCTGCTGCTGTTGTGTCGGCAGCGGGCGCATTAACTTCGGCTTCAGCAGAAGCAGCAAAAGTGAAGATGCCTACCATAACAATAAGAACAAGGAAAGTTGCAAGGTTAAGACGCATTGTCTTACCGATAGATTTGCCTTCCATTCTTCTCTTGAAAGTAAAGAAAGCGGAAAACATAAGAACAATTGCCGGAACAATTATAATAGCTGAATAAAATAAAGTTGACATAATTTATACCCCCGTAAATTGCAATTTTACTGCATTATTTATTTTATTTTACTTTTACTTTTAAGCTCAATGGCTTTATAAGGTTTGCCGTCGCCTTCATAGAAACGGCTGAACATTTCATAAAATTCAAGTCTCAGCCCCTGAATGCCCGTAAGAAGTCCTTCCAAAGCGATAACTACAACATTGCCTATTGCAACGACTATAAGGCCAACGGGCGAAGTCGGATTTTCTCCTGCGAGAGTGAATACAACCATCATCATACTTGCGTGAACAATTACAAATGCGCCGACTCGAAGGAAGGACACGGTGTTGCTGAAATATGAAAGGATATATTCAATACATTCAAAGAGATTTTGAATGTATTGAATATATCC
>CANQLQ010000072.1 GCA_947624755.1 uncultured Clostridia bacterium
TAAAAAGGGAAAACGCGGTCTGTGCCTCAGGATAAAGCCTGTTGTAAAGGCTTTGAGCGCGCTTCCTTAATATTTCTACTTTTATTATTTATAAAAGCACCAAACCCCCGGACTGTCAAAATCCGAGGGTTCAGCGCTTTTAATAAGGAGAATGAATTTGTTTTAAACCAGGATTAAAAAAGTAGGTTTTTGAAAAATAGTAGTAGGTTTTGTGAATTTGTTTTGCCGATAATTCTAAGTTGTACCAGTTAATAAAATAATCTTCTTTATTTTATTAAGTGCGATTTCCTATTTGACGGAAGAAATCTGAAATTTTAGTAATGATAGATCTTACACTTGCAACAATATTGCTGATCAGGTTAATGAACCAGGAATCACTGTTTCCTTCAAAAAGACCACCAAACAAGTCGTCAATGTCAAAACCGCCGTCATCATCGCCGCCAACATTTTCCTGCTGATACTGTGCTTCTATGATAAGGTCACAGTCAGGCATTGTAAATGTTATTTCATTAGCCATGAGATCTGCAATACCAAGGTCAACGATACTGCCGTTCTTATCGGTAATTTTCCAACCGCGGAACAGCTCGCCGCCGAGGGTTGAAAGTTCAACGGTGTCGCCTAATACAGCAGAATCAATACCGCGGTTATTACCGTTAACTTTTATGCTAACACTCGTACTGTTGCTGCTGCTGAAATAAGTAAGGCTTCTTTTGATCTTTGCTGTTACAACTGTTTCAAAATCATCCATCATATATGGGTCGTTTTCAACACGATTATAAACAACTTTTATTGTGTAATCGCCGGTTGCGGGAATTGGATATTCAACAGTCCACTCGTTATTAGCGCCTACAATCTTAACATCGTCACCGACAAGTTTTCCGTCAACATAAACGTCAAATGAACCATTAACCTTGTGGCTTGCTCTGCCGCTGATTATGCCGTCTCTACTCCAATAAGCAGTTGTTGTAATAACAACAGGCTCAATCGTAAGAATAATGTCAGCTTCTGTTGCGTTGTAGTTGCTTTGTCCGCTGTTATTGGGAGAAAGTCGAACCGTATACGTATTTGTACCTACCGGAATGACATCACCCGTTTCGTAACCTACGAATGTGATACGGGGTTTATCAACATATGACATACTGCTATAATCTTTAATATAAGAATTAATAGCAACACCAAGAGCGCCATTGCTTAAGTTAGAAATAAAGGTTGTTCCATAGGGCATAGTTATTTCGGGAACGACTACTTCACCGTTTTCGTCAACTAATTCGTAGCTGCCTTTAGTAACTGTTACTGTTGCAACACCTTCACATGTAGTATATTTTTCAAGATCATTGGGTGTGAAAATTACTTGAACTGCACTATATACACCAACAGAAGAAGGTTTGCCGGTAGATTTACAGCTAAATGTACCGCTTACTTCAACGTCACCCGCCATAACTTTGCCGCCTTCAAACTTAACATCTGCCCATGACTGACCGTAGGAAATGGTTGCTGTAGGTGATTCAACAATTTGTGTAGCCTCTACACCGCTATCAACTTCAACATAAACCATTCTTGTCATAGGTTCATAATTACCGGCACCCATTAGTTTTGCTTCATATTCACCACTTTCATTAACAATTGTATCGGGATTAACCCATGACCAATATGCATCATTGGGGTGTGAATCTGTATCAACATAAGGATTTTTAACCTGTCCCCCGGATATTTTTACTGTGGAAAGCGTTGCTCCTTTTACAATTTTAGAAGCTGCAACAGGAGGATTATTTTCATCAACAAATACTAACTGTACACTCTGAATATTAAAAGTTACAGGACTTCTGTTCTTTTTTATTGTTGAATATGCATTAGTATCATCGGGTACGAATAATAAATCTGCTTTTACATTAGTCGAACCAGCTGGAACTTTATCAGGATTAACAAATTCAAAATGACCAGCTACCTGATTACCTTCAGCATCCAACACAACCTCATCATCATTAATTGTAAGACCTTCAGATACACTCATAGGATAATACATCGCACCATTAGGATGTTTATATGAAAGAGTCGGCCAAGTCTGCACATTAGCTTCTGTAAGAGTCTCAGCTGCCAATACCAATGGTACTGAAAGTATTATAAAAATGAAGGACAAAAAAAGCGAAAATACTTTCTTTAGAACATTATGGGTTTGCAATCTTATTCCTCCAATCATAACATAATACACTTTCCTGAAAATTAAAATTCTTGCAATAACATTTTCAGGCAAGCTACTTTATTTGTTTATATGCTAAAAAAGGTGTGTAAGACTTTATTTTAGCTATTTCGTCTAAATCTAAATAAGTAGGACTATTTCTAAATTAAGATACAGATCAAACAGATTTAATATCAAATCACACCTTAAGTCATTTTTTATATAAATCCGCAGATCCGTCTGTATAAATCTTTGGCAGCACTCCTTTCAATAGTTTATTAAATTAAACTGTACAGTTTTATATGAAATTAAACTGTACAAAATGAAAAATCATCAGTACCGTTTAATTTTATATACAAGTTTAAATTTGTCCTTCGGCGGTAGTATCATCGGAGCCTGCAGATGCAGGCTCCGATGAACCGCAAGAAGAAAAAATGAAAACACAAAAAGCTAATATTAAATCGGAAATATTTTTTATAATCAATACCCCGTTTTCACTTTCAATGCAGAATCTTTTTCCGCATTCAAATTGGGTTTGTATTCTATTAATATTCGACAATCTTTTCCTTTTTTCGTTAATACTATATCACAAAGAATATATTTTGTCAAGCATATATTTACAAAAAAAGTATTTACTTCAAATAATATTTTTGTTACAATTAATTTGGAAGAATAAATCTATGTTGGATTTAATATTATTTCGGACTTATTTGCATTTTTTTGCGGTTTTATGCTATAATTACACTATTAACCCAAAGGCGCTCTAATTAAGGAACCACTGAATAAATCACGCCAGCCGGCTGAACGCGCATCTTGCACCGATATTTTCCGTCGCTTTTGACAATCTGACAAAAAATTCGGCGGCGCAATCTGCACGTTCAATTTATTCAGCGCTTCCTTAATCAGGGTTTCCTTAGGAAAAAGGGGTGATGAATTGAGTCAAAATCAGGAAAATTTTAAACGCGGCTGCACCGAGCTTCTTGCTCTTTATCTTCTTGAAAAAGAGGATTTGTACGGCTATCAGATAACTCAACTTATGGAAGAAAAAAGCGGAGGACGTTTTACTATGTTGGAAGGCACACTATATTTAATATTGTATAAGTTAGTTGATGCGGGGTATCTTTCAACATACACAAAGCTTGTCGGAAAAAGGCGAACCCGTAAATACTACCATCTTGAGGATTTAGGCAGAGAATATCTTAAACAGGTCTTGCACGAATATGATGAAATCAGTTTGGGAATTTCTTTAATTCTCGACCGAAAGGGGGAAGAATCTTGACTTCGATAGAAAAAGAAACGCAAAAGTATATCTCCGACGTCAGTTCCAAGCTTCTTTGTTCGTCAAAAAAGAAAAAGGAACTCGTCGAAGATATACGCAGAGCTGTTCTTGATTTTGTTGAAAACAGCGGCATAAAAGATATTTCGGATGTCTGCAAACACTTCGGCACACCGGAGGAACTTGCAAAAGCTTATATGAGCGAACTTGATCCGAAACAGATAAAAAAGAAGGTTAATATTCGCAGAGCTGTGACAATAGCATTAGTTGTTACAATTGCAATATTGGTCATAGGTCTTACGATTGAATTAATCGACGCCCACAGAACAGGTATGGGATATTTTTCGGAAAAAATTCTTACAAATAAAAATTCATCAGAATATATAGTTACAGATAAAAGCATAGGAGATTTTTAAAATGAAAAGATTTTTATACATAACATTAGTTTCATTCATATTATTAGGATCAACATTTGATTCATCAGCAATAGCATATTCTTCTAATAGAACAATTGAATATCTTGAAGACGGTTATTATATAGAAACAATAATTCTAAATGATAGCGATTTCTCTATTTGTGCTACAAATTCTAAATCTGCAAAAAAAACAGTTACTTTCTACGACTCAGCAGATGTAGCACAGTGGTCTATAACAATAAATGGAACATTTTCATATAATGGAAGCTCTGCAACTTGTACTTCCGCTAGCATTTCTCATACTATATTAGATTCAGCATGGAAAATAGCATCTGAAACTGCAACAAAATCAGGAAATAAAGCAATAGGTAATGCGCAGGCGAAACGATATTTCTTAGGAATTTGCACTAGAACCATTGAAAAATCCGTCACCCTCTCGTGCAGTTCAACCGGTGTTCTTTCTTAAAAGTTAAGGAAGCTCTAATTAAATCTAATGCTCAGATTTATTAGCAAGATAAGTATTAAGCCTTATGCGTGATTTAATCAGAGCTTCCTTAAATCTTATCAAGTATCGCTTACTCCCTAATTCCTGCAAGACCTCAAGGGATAAATCATCTGTCTGCCCGATTTACGCAAAAGGGTTACGTTTCGTACTTTCACCAAAAAGCATTGAAATGCCCGTAATACAAAAAAGAGCACCTCACACGAGATGCTCTTTAAGTTTAGGATTAATTAAGGAATTATTTATTTAATCATGCTTGCAATTTCTGCAGCAAAGTTTTCTTCTTTCTTTTCAATGCCTTCACCCTTTGCGAAACGAGTGAAGCCTGCAAGCTTGATTTGTGCGCCGATTGCTTTTGCTGTGTTTTCAACATACTTTGCAACATTGATGTCGCTGTCTTTAACGAAGGCCTGGTCAACAAGGCAGTTTTCTTTGTAGTACTTGCCGATTTTGCCTTCAACTATTTTAGCGAGAACCTGTTCGGGCTTGTTGGCCATTTTCGGGTCTTCCTTCATCTGAGCGATAAGGATTTCTTTTTCGTGTGCAAGAACTTCGGCAGGAACCGAAGCTGCGTCAAGATATGACGGACTCATAGCTGCAACCTGCATTGCCACGTCTTTACCCATTGTGATAAAGTCAGCATTGTTAACGTCAACATCGGTGTCAAACTCAACCATAACGCCAACAGAACCGCCTGCGTGAATGTATGTTTCAACAGCTCCTTCTTTTCTTACGAAACGGCGGACTTTCATATTTTCACGAATCTTGAGGAAAAGTTCCTGAACTGCTTCTTCAACGGTTACGCTGCCGCCGGAAATTGTTTCTTTGAGAAGTGCGTCAACATCAGCGGGGTTCTTTTCCGCAACCGTTTTTGCAATAAGATTTGCAAGAGCAACAAATTCAGGGTTTTTGCCAACGAAGTCTGTTTCGCAGTTAACTTCAACAAGAACGCCGATTTTGTTTGCTTTGTCGTTATATGCAACAACTACACCTTCAGCAGCAACACGGCTTGCCTTCTTTGCGGAAGAAGCAAGTCCTCTTTCTCGAAGGATATCAATTGCCTTATCCATATCACCGTCGGTTTCAACGAGTGCTTTCTTACATTCCATCATGCCTACGCCTGTTTTTTCGCGAAGAGCCTGTACATCTTTAGCAGTAAATGCCATAGTAAATTCCTCCTGTAATATTTTAAAATCAAAGGCTGCCGCAGTAGGGGCGACCACATACGGCCGCCCAAAAAGCAATTTAATTTTTACGTTTTTTGCCCAAAACAATTAATTTTACAGGGCGGCAACGCGATGTCGCCCATACGCGCAGAACGTAAAAATTTAATTTGCGAAAGCCCCGAAAAATTTAATTATTCAGCCGCTTCTTCAACTTGCGCAGCTGTTTCTTCAGCAACCGGTGCGGTTTCTTCACCCTGTCTGCCTTCAATAATTGCGTCCGCCATTGCGCCGGCAATAAGTCTTACCGCACGAATAGCATCGTCGTTGCCCGGGATCACATAATCAACTTCGTCCGGATCGCAGTTTGTGTCAACGATTGCAACGATGGGGATACCGAGCTTGTGAGCTTCTGCAACAGCGATTCTTTCTTTTCTTGGGTCAACGATGAAAAGTGCAGAAGGCTGACCTTTCATTTCTGTGATACCGCCCATGAATTTTTCAAGCTTTTCTATTTCAAGGTTAAGCTTGATTACTTCCTTCTTGGGAAGCATTGCGAATGTGCCGTCCTGCTCCATAGCCTTGAGCTGAGCAAGTCTTTTGATTCTTGTTTTGATTGTGTTGAAGTTTGTGAGCATACCGCCGAGCCAACGAGCGTTAACATATGGCATACCGCAGCGGATCGCTTCTTCACGGATCGAATCCATAGCCTGTTTCTTTGTGCCAACGAAAAGAACTTCGCCGCCGTTTTCCGAAACTTCGCGGATGAATGAGTAAGCTTCTTCAAGCTTTCTTACGGTTTTCTGAAGGTCGATGATGTAAATACCGTTTCTTTCGGTGAAAATGTATTCGCTCATCTTGGGGTTCCATCTTCTTGTCTGATGTCCGAAATGAACACCTGCTTCAAGAAGCTGTTTCATTGATACTACTGACATTTTTCATGTCCTCCTTTTGTTTTTTAACCTCCGCACGTTCAAAATCACACCGCATCACCATGACGAACAGGGCATAAAAATTCCGTGCGTGCGTTATCTGTGGTATTATAGCAAATTTAAAAGTAAAAATCAAGACGTAAAATAAAGTTTTTACATATTTTGGTTCACTTTTTAAAAAGCTTCTTTTGAATTTCAAGCAATTTCTTTTTTCTTGCGGTTTCTTCGTCCGGGTCAAGCCTGTAACTTCCATCGTCGTTGCAAATTATTACGCTGCCCTCTTTTGTGCCTTCGGGCAGGTCGCTGAGTTTGATATTGACATGGCTTAAATCTTCTTTTTCGCAGACCGCAGCATCGTTTTCAATTCTGTCAACGATAAGTTTCATAAAATCACCTCAGAAATTTGAATCAATTGAATAGCCGTTTTTGTCGCAGCTAAAAATAATATTTCCGTGCTTATCTGTGCGATAATACTCAATGCCGTTACTGTTCAGATAATTAATTGTCTCTTTGTGCGGGTGTCCGTAGGAATTATCTTTTCCGCATGAGATCACCGCAACCGAGGGGTCAGCGGCGGAAAGGAACTTCTTTTCCAAAGCTGTACTGCTCCCGTGGTGACCCATTGCCATTACATCACACTTGAGATTCGGTGATTTCGGCATTACCGAGCTCATTTCGGCTTTTTCAGCATCTCCCGGAAAAAGAAAAGATGTTGAAACGGCGGTAACCTTGCAGATAACCGACATATTGTTAATATCCTTGTTTTGTTCAACAGGTCCGAAAATCTGAAGTACCGCACCTCCAACCTGATACTTTTTGCCGTATTCGGCTGCAATGGCTTTTATATTTTTATCCGCTATCTTTAAAAGAAACTTTTCATAAGTGCGTGTTGTCGGCATATTAATTTCAGAAAGCTCGGGCATAATAATGTTTTTGACCGAAAAAGCATCAAACACATCAGTAAGACCTCCGATATGATCCGAATGCGGATGAGATGCGACAACATATTCAAGCTCTTTTATTCCGGCTTTCCGAAGGTAGTTTACGACTGCATTACCGTATTCTTTTTCGCCTGCGTCAATAAGTATACCCGTTTCTCCGCATTGAACAAGCGAGCAAGAGCCTTGTCCTACGTCAATTATATGAACAACAACGGTATCGTCTGAAGCAGACACAAATTCAGACTCGGAAGGCGCCAAATCCAAATTGCCGCTAAAGCGTCCGAATATTACGCTTACAAGTGCAATTACAAAAATTATTATGCCGATTATCGGTTTTTGGTTTTTTCTTCTTTTACGTTTTGCCATAATTTTCTGTTCGTTTACCTTTTATTTCTATTTCTTTTATTATTCTTTGGCCTGTATTTATTTGCGTCATAAGAGCCTTTTCCACTCTTTACCGAAGGTTTTATAAGACATTTTGCATCGTTTCCTATCAAATCGTATCTGCCTGCCCTTTTGAGAGCCTTTTCGATTATGTCGTGATTTTTCGGATTGTAATATTGCAAAAGCGCGCGCTGCATTGCTTTTTCTTCCGTCGTTTTGGCAACATACACTTCCTTCATTGTGTAAGGATCAAGCCCGGTATAGAACATACACGTAGAAACAGTGCCGGGCGTCGGGTAAAAGTCCTGAACCTGTTCGGGTCTTATGTTGCGCTTTTTGAGAAACAAAGCAAGCTCAATAGCTTCGTTTATCGTAGAACCCGGGTGCGAGGACATAAGATAAGGAACAAGATACTGCTGTTTTCCGCTGTTGCGGCTAAGTTCAAAATACCGCTTTGAAAACTCTAAATAGGCTTCAATATGCGGCTTGCCCATTTTATCAAGTACCATTGACGAGCAATGTTCCGGCGCAACTTTAAGCTGTCCGCTGACGTGGTATTTCACAAGCTCTTTGAAAAAGGTTTCGTCTTTATCCTTGAGCATATAATCATATCTTATTCCCGAGCGGATAAAAACTTTTTTTATGCCGGGAATTTCTCTTATGCTGCGCAAAACATCAAGATAATCGCTGTGATCCGCAACAAGAGCCGGGCAAGCTTTTGGGGCAAGACATTTCTTTGCTTTGCAAAGTCCGGCAGTAAGCTGTTTTTCGCAAGATGTTC